>JAZRTH010000296.1:0-4516 GCA_045651945.1 Thermoguttaceae bacterium | reverse complement strand
AATTACGCATTCGCCGACAGGCGAACTTTTACTTGCAAGCGGCAAATTGCGAGAAAACCTAAATCGGCAAGTTCCGCTTTTCCGCATTCACGCGACCTTGGCGAGAAGCTATTATATCGGTCTGGAACACGACGGCGCTCTTCGAGCCATGTGCATCGCGCCCGCCGACATTCAGGAAGGGCAGACGCTGGAAATCCAGAACGATCAGCTGCGCCTTCAGACGAACGCGCCGGTCGTATTCCCTCTGTTTGTTTCCAGCTCTCGAACGACGGACAAACCCGGCGAGATAATCGACCTGGACGAGAACCAAATGCGCGCTCTGGCTCCGCTGAGAACCGTGATTAAACTCCGCGGCGAAACCGCTGACTCGCTCGGCGTCAAAATTCAAACTCATCTCACGGACAGCGGAGCGTTGGAACTGTACTTGGCGTCTAATGAAGGCGCCGGCAGATGGCGGTTGAACTTTGATATTCGTTCTGCGGTTGAGACGGACGTGCAAAGCGTCGAAACGACGGCGGAGTCCGAAGGGATTATTGACGAGAACAAAATCGAGCAGTCCAAAGACGTATTAAAAGCCTGCTTTGAACGGTTTGAGATTAAACCATCGGAAGTTCTCAAACGTATTACCGGGATAATCGGGCAGAGCAGGGAAACCTTGCCGGCGCCGGCGCTGCGTTCCCTGTTTGATGCGTTGATGGAACTGGAACCTGGCCGAAAGAAGTCGGCGGCTCACGAGGCGCGCTGGCTCAATTTGGCGGG
Source organism: Thermoguttaceae bacterium (assembly GCA_045651945.1). Lineage (GTDB taxonomy): Bacteria > Planctomycetota > Planctomycetia > Pirellulales > Thermoguttaceae > RUG11551. The sequence goes on along the minus strand of JAZRTH010000296.1, from coordinate 3,757 downwards.
ATTCTTCCTTCGTCCGGGAATTGGGGCGTCGATGGACGACTGGCGAATCGAGCAGATCTGGAAAAGCGTCTTTGGAAAGCTGCGATTCCCTCAGCCGGACAACCGACTTCAGCTTTGGATTCTCTGGCGGCGCGTTGCGGCGGGATTGTCTTCCGGACGTCAAATCCAACTCATGGAGCCGATTCTGCGTCAGCTGCGATCGCTGTGTAACAGTCTTAATCCCGGAAGCCGTCCCAAAGCCAAGGGCCGCAACGAGTGGTTCTACACACCTCATGAATCGGCGGAACTATTCCGTCTTTTTGGCGCTATGGAAAAGCTGCCAGTCAACTCCAAACAGGAAACCGGCGACTTGCTTCTCAACCTGCTGACCGCCAAGGAAACGCCCGGCTCGGCAGCCGCGATTCTCTGGAGCGTCGGGCGATTGGGCGCCAGAGCGTCGTCCATTACAACCATGGAAACGATTCTGTCTCCGGAAGCCGTCGAACCCTGGGTGAGACAACTCATCAGCGTTACATCGCCCCGTTCTCTGTTTGTCATTCCCGATTCCGAACGGACAGACGCTATTTCCGCTGCGGCGTTTTCAGTCGTCTTGACGACGCATAAAACCGGCGACCGATATCGTGACGTTTCCGACTCTCTCCGGGCAGACGCCTTACAGTTTCTGGAATCCGTTCCGAACGTCAAGCCGCGATGGCTTACCCTCGTTCGCGAAGGCGGTTCGTTACAGGACGACGATCGCGCCGAAGAATTCGGGGAATCGCTGCCGACGGGGCTGAGGATAGAAGGCAGTAGGCAATAAATGGAAGGCGGTAATGTAGTGAGCGAAGCGAACGGAATTACGCATTCGCCGTCAGGCGAACCTGACGACGAGTTCATATTTTTTGGTTCGCCTTCGGCGAACTGCGTAACTACGCTCCCGTTGGTCGCTTCGTTACCGCCTTCCATTCAATTTCTACTCCCTACTATAACGACAATCCCCTCCGGCGTTACATGAAACCCTCGGCGGCGGTCTTCGTCTGCGTCGAATCCGGCTTTTAATCCCGTCGGGATAACGACGCCCCTGTCGATTATGCAGCGGCGAATTCTCGCTCCCCGCCCGACAACGACGTCGTCAAAGAGAATCGAGTCCTCTACGGTCGCGTAACTGTTGACTCGAACGGATCGTCCCAAAACGGAATGGTTGACCTGTCCGCCGGAAACGACGCTTCCCTGCCCAACCGCACTGTTAATTGCTTGCCCCTGCCTATCTGGTTCTGAAAAGACGAATTTCGCCGGCGGCAGGTCGGGATTGTACGTTCTAATAGCCCAGGCAGGATCATACAGGTTCAGTTCCGGCTCGATAGCAATTAAATCCATGTTCGCTTCGTAGTAGGAAGAAATCGTTCCGACGTCGCGCCAGTACGGACGCTGACCAAAGCTCTGATTTTGCACGTCCGCCCCGTTCTGATCTGAAAACAGATAGGCGAAAACGCGGTTTCTCTCAATCGCCTCCGGAATGACGTCCAGCCCAAAATCGCGGCGGCTTTCCAGACGGTTAGCGTCCTGACAGAGCTTTTCAAAAAGAAATCGAGCGGTAAAGACGTATATTCCCATCGACGCCAGACAGAACTCCGGACCCCCCGGCATGGATTTGGGAACGGCTGGCTTTTCCTCAAATCCCACGATTCTGTTATCCGCGTCCGTTTCCATTACCCCAAACGCCCCGGCGGCTTGTTCGCACGGGACGGCTTTTGCCGCGACGGTAACGTCGGCGTCTGTTTCTATATGCTGACGAATCATGAGCCGGTAGTCCATCTTGTAGACGTGGTCGCCCGCCAGTATGACGACGTATTCCGGCTTCTCCTTTTCGATTTCGTAAATGTTCTGGTACACAGCGTCTGCGGAACCCTGATACCAGTTGTCGACGATTCTCTGCTGGGGCGGGACGACGTCGATGAACTCGCCCAATTCCTGGCAGAAATATCGCCGCCAGCCGTTGTTGACGTGTCTGTCCAGACTCATACCCTTGTACTGCGTCAGGACGTGTATTTTCCGGAGGTTGGAGTTCAAGCAGTTCGATAGCACAAAGTCGATGATTCTGTACACGCCGCCAAATGGAACAGCCGGCTTGGCGCGTTCTCTGGTCAGCGGGTCTAATCGCGACCCTTTCCCGCCGGCGAGAACGACCGCAGACGTCTTATGTCGAAGAATATAAAGCAGTTGGGATTCTGAGAGCGTTGTCATTGGTATTGAGGAGGCTGAAGGAATTAGCAATTGAAGCAAAGCGCTTTAATTGTTTATTGTTAATTTATTATAGAAGTAGAGTCCAGAAAAGATGCCTAATATACAGAGAAAACGCCGGATAAACCGAATACGAAAAAATTTTTTGAGAAAAAATGGCTTTTTTGACTCTATTGATGTAAAGTCCGCTTAAAAATAGGATATAATCAATTAATAATATAATATCGTTGAGGAGCGCTTTGCGCTAATTACTAATTACTCATTACAAATTACTAATTCCCCATGAGTTACAGAACCCTTCGCGAATGTGTTGACGATTTACAGAAATCCAACCAGTTAATCCGTATCGAACAGACGGTTGACCCGTACCTGGAGGCGTCGGCGATTGCCCGGCGCGTGTTTGCCGCAGGCGGTCCGGCGGTGTATTTCGCCTCGGTTAAAGGCTGCAAGTTCCCGATGGTTGCCAATCTCTTTGGGACGGAAAAACGTCTGGAATACATCTTCCGAGACACTGCGCCGGTTGTTGAACGGTTTGTTAAAATGGGGCTTGACCCGTTGGCTATCGCTCGAAACCTGTTTAGCTACGCTAACCCATCGGCGATTTTTGCGGCGTATCACGCCAAGCCGAAATACGTCGGTTCCGGAGCTGTTACAAAGAACTCCACCTCGATTTCCGATTTGCCTCAGATTGTCGGCTGGCAAAAAGACGGCGGAGCGTATATAACTCTGCCGTGCGTCTATTCGGAAGACCCGGACAATCCCGGTTTGCTCCATTCCAACCTGGGCTTTTATCGAATTCAGATTTCCGGCGGTCAGTACCAGCAGGGCGGACAGGTCGGCATGCACTATCATCTTCATCGCGGTATTGGGCTTCATCACCTCAAAGCGATTCGACGTAAGGAAAAACTGCCGGTCAACGTGTTTATCGGCGGCGCGCCGTCAATGGCGATTGCCGCTATGGCGCCGCTGCCGGAAGGCGTGTCAGAACTCTCTCTGGCAGGCATGCTTTCCGGACGCCGCATTCCGATGATTCGTCAGAAAGAAGGACCCGCCATTTACGCTGACGCGGACTTCGTTCTTAAAGGATATATTGAGCCGAAAATCATGCTGCCGGAAGGTCCCTATGGAGACCGCTTGGGCATGTACGCAGAAGCCGGACAGTTCCCGGTTATGCGTGTGGAATGCGTTTACCATCGCCCTCGCCCGATTTGGCCCTTTACGGTCGTTGGACGTCCGCCGCAGGAAAACGTTGTTTTGAGAAAGTTCATCCGCGAATTGATCGGACCGTCCGTCGCCCAGATGATTCCAGGCGTTAAAGCCGTTCAGCCGGTAGACGAAGCCGGAGGCGAGCCGCTTTTGCTGGCAATTGGTCGAGAAAGCTTTATGCCCTATTTCGGAGAGCGTCAGCCGCAGGAACTGCTCACGCTTGCCAACGCGATTTTGGGCAACAACCAGCTATCGATGGCAAAATATCTGCTTATCGCTGCTCAGGAAGACGACCCCACGTTGACCGTCAACGACGTCCGTGAATTCCTTC
>JAZRTH010000295.1:0-6685 GCA_045651945.1 Thermoguttaceae bacterium | reverse complement strand
AAGACCGCTTGGCCCCCGACTTCTGCGAGCGGGCGCGGCGGCAGAAGGGCTTCCGGAATCCCAGTTCGGATTGGCGTCTGTCAGCCCACGCTGGAACGTCTCTGGGACGTACATGCAGGTCGTTCCCCGATTTGTCTCCGCGGCTGTCGATTCTCAGGGAAATCCTGTCGAACCGCTACGCGAATTCCTGCCGGATTACTACAGTGACAAAACCCGGATGTTCTCCGATATTTTCCGCAAGGGATACCAGTGGCCCTTTGACAGCGGCAAAGTCCCAGACGGCTCGTCCATGATAGATTTGTACGTCTATCGGGAAACGGTTGAGAAAGGGAAAAAGGTCTTTCTGGATTTCCGTTCCAATGCAGAGGGCTTCTCGTTTGACCTGCTCGACAGCGAGGCGCGAGAGTATCTGGAAAAGTCCGGCGCAACGCAGGCGACGCCGCTGGAACGTCTGCAAAAGATGAATCCCGGCGCGTATAACCTGTACCGGGATTTTGGCGTCGATCTGGCAATCCAGCCGCTGGAAATTGCTCTGTGCGCTCAGCACAACAACGGCGGATTGGCGGTCAATACGTGGTACGAATCCTCGATTGAACGTCTGTTTGCCGCTGGCGAAGTCGCAGGAACGCACGGCGTTAAACGTCCCGGCGGTTCCGCTCTTAACGCGGGACAGGTCGGGTCGCTACGAGCGGCGCAAAAGATTAAACGACGTCTTGAGACAACGCCATCGACACCGGGCGTTCACGACTATTCCAACATGGAAGAATTCTGGACGAAATGGTTTGAAAAGTCTCTGTCCGCGCCGAAAACGTGGCAGGAAGAGCGCGACGAGTTCCAAACTCGAATGTCCGCTTTCGGGGCGGCGATTCGTAAAGAAGAAGAGCTTAAATGCGCCGTTTCAGACGCAAAATCGCAATATGAACGGATTTTGAATTCCGGCTGCCGGTTCAATCCGAGCGTTCCTCACGACGCTGCCGACGCGGCGTCTAACGTCCAGCTGTGTTTCGCTCATTGGGTTTATTTGGAATCGATTCTCTTTGCTCTGGAGTCCGGAGTCGGGTCGCGAGGCTCCGCTTTGATTCTCGCCCCGGAAAGCGATGCAGACAACGTCGAAAAGGTTCCTGAAGACGTCTCTTTCAGAGAAAAAGTCCTGCAAACCAAATGGAATCCGGTCTCCCAACAGGTGGAAAATGCCTGGATTCCGCGCCGTCCGATTCCTCAAAAAGAAACCTGGTTTGAATCCGACTGGGCAAAGTTCCGGGACGGGTCTGTATTTGAGGAATAGGCAAACGCCGAGGCTTAACGAGCCAAAAGCCGCTGACGAATTCCGGGGTCGGCAAGCGTATTGGCGACGAAATCGACGAAGCTGATATCCTGACCTTGGCTATGTTCTGCCGGCACGGCGACAACGTACGCCCCCGCGTTTTTCCCCGCTCGGCAACCGTTTGAGCTGTCTTCTAAAACCATGCACTTTTCCGGTGAAACTCCCAGAGCTGCCGCCGCTTTAAGGTAAATTTCCGGGTTTGGTTTGCAGTGCGTAATGTCAGACCCCGTAATGGTTTTGGCAAACCTCGGTTCCAGATTATAAATTGACAGAGTGTACTCCATAAGCTCTCTGTTGGTACTGGTTGCAATGGCGTGGGGAATGTTGTTTTCGTCCAGAAAATCGAGCAGTTCCATCAGCCCCGGCATCGGCTTGAGCATCTTCGGCAGAAGTTCGCGAAAGACGACTTGAGTTTCATCGCCCAGCGCCTGCCAGTTATCGGTCAAGCCCAGCTCGCGGATAATCGTTTTCATGGCAAACTCTGTTGACGTTCCCATAATCATTCTGTCGATTTCCTTAGTATATACTTTTCCCCGGCGTCTGGCAACTTCCTCAGACGCGGCATAATAAATATCTTCCGAGTTGAACATCAACCCGTCCATATCGAATAAAACGGCTTGCAAGGTCGGTAAATTGTGCAACATATTCATTTTTCAAGGGTTAGTTAAACAACCTTTGTAAAAACGCCCCAAAGGCGCCTCTCCGCTTTCGGTTCAAGTATTGCCAATTATACCGAAAAAATACAATATTTACAGGGAGGCGGATAATTTTTGAGAAAAACTGTTAAAAACCCTGAAAAACTCTGGACTTTTTTTTAAAATGGAGTATTATATATACTAGATAATTGTAGGGAGATCGAAAATGGCTATCCCCTAAAATAGTTATACTTACCCATCCAAAATTACTATGGCTGACTGGTATTTAAAACACGGCGATAAAGAATACGGTCCGATGGACTCCAACAAGCTGAAACAACTTGCAGCTCAAAATAAAATTCGCCCCACAGATTATATCCGCCGCGGCGCAGACGGCAAATGGACGCTGGCGTCTCACGCTAAAGGACTTTTTAATGAGACTGCTTCCAACGATCCGTCGGCGCCAGCGCCTATTAACGTTCATTCCGGCGACGCCAACTCTGGCGCTGCGCCGCCAGTTCCGCCTGTTGCGCCAGCATCCAGCCCGGCATTTTCTCAAACGCCAGTCGCGCCGCCGGTTGCTACAGCAATCCCAGTCGCACAAAAAGCGGCTTCTTCCGCTTCCAGTTCGATGAGTTTTGGAGACGGGTTAGAATTTACAAGCGCCGCATCCCCTGCGTCATCTTCTCCTAAAAAAGGAAAGAAAGGCAAAAAGAAGGGACCCGCTCCAATGGACAAAAAGACGGTTCTTATTGCCAGCATTGCAGGCGTTTCTGTTCTTGTTTTAATTGCAGTTGTCTTATTGGTTGTATTAAATCGCGGTAACGACAACAGTAATAATTCCCCTGCCGACAACTCAGAGGTTGCTCAAAGCGATGAAGGTAAAACAGCTCCGGCAGAAGGAGAAAACGCCAATGCAGATGAAAACGCTGCGGCAGACGAAAACGCTGTTACTGATGAAAACGCCGTTGCAGACGAAAACGCCGAGGCTAACCCTGCTGAAGAAAGCGATCAGCCAATAGAAGCGTTTGAAGCTCCCAAAGATGCAATTGACAGCGCTACGGGAAGCGCCAAAGTTGGCGACGTAGAAATTAAAGTCGTTTCCATCAGACAGGGAATTGAACCCATTACCGAAAAAGACGGTTCTGAAACAGACTCTCCTGACAGGTCAACAATTATTACCCTTTCAGTTAAAAATATCAACGATAAAAAAACCGTTACATTTACGCCGTGGTCTGTTCAGATCGCAAACGGTAAAAAGAACAGCGTTCTTTTACGCGATACCGAAAACGTCTACGGAATCGCTCTTAAACCCGGCGAAGTTCCAACAAGCGTTAAACGAGAAACCCATACCTTGTATTCGGACGATCCGCCGGTTACAGACGTTTTGGTTTTCAAACGTTTCGTACCGGGAGCTAAAGAATTGTTCCTGACCTTGCCGGTTCCAGGCAACCCGGCTCAAAGCGTTGTTTTCAGCAACAAGACTGAAAACGTTGGAGGAGCTGGCGCTGCCAAACCGAAAGCAGACGCGGCGGAAGGCGGCGCAGCGGAAGGCGATTCCGAATCTCCCATTGTCTCGGAATCCGCTCCGGCTAAGGATTTTAATCCTGAGGACGATGACGAGTATAACGAGGTCAACGGCGTTTCAGAAGCCCAACAAAAAAAGGATCAAGAGGAAGCGGACGCTGAACTCAAAGCTCTCAATCTGGGCGACTAAATCCTTGTAACGTAAATGAGCAGCGCAGAAATCAACGAAAAGCAGACTTTGCCGGAAGAGACGCATTCTTCCTCACGTCTTCTTTTCGTTGTTTTTTTTGTAGTTGTTGTAATTCTTACCGTTGCCGCAGGATTTCTCAAACCCAAAACTCCAGACCCGGTTGTTACAGTTCTGTCCGAGCCGGAAGGGATCATGGGAACGGAATGTCGGCTGGGAATGGTCTTCAAAGCGACGGAATCAAAATCGGCAATACAGAAAGTCGCTCATAAAACGTTGCGCGAGGTTGAAGATCAGCTTCGCATTTGGGAAACGGCAACGTTTAGCAACTGGATTGAAGATTCCGAGATTTCCCGGCTCAATCGCGGCGAGGTTGACCAGCCGTCCCAGGAGCTGTCCTCTGTACTCTACTACGCACAAAAGGCGAACAAGGACACGCATGGCGCGTTTGACGTCAACCTTCGTCCTGTAATTGAGCTTTGGAAAAACGCCGCAAAAACAGGAGAGCTTCCAACGGAAAAACAAATTCGAGAAGCCAGGAAACAACGCGATGCCATCGACTTGGGCGGGATTTCCAAAGGGTACTGTATCGATAACGCTTTGAGAAAGATAATTAAAGCCAACCCGGAAGGGGCGATGGTTGACATTGGCGGCGACGTTGCCGTTTACGGGAAGTCTGAACAGGGAAACTTCTGGACGTATTCCATTGTCAACCCGTTCGACTCGTCCAAAGTTTGGGGGAAGTTTCGCCTTCAAACCGTTGAACGATGGAAAGACGTTGAGGAAAAAGTGTACCTTGTCTATGCCGTTTGTACAAGTGGGTCGTACTATCGAGGTTTCGACATTGACGGCGTCCATTACAGCCACATTATTGACCCGCGTACAGGAAAACCCGTATACAACGACACATCGCCCGCTTCTGTAACAGTAATCGCATACGACTGCATGACAGCCGACGTTTGGGCGACGGCGCTATGCGTAATAGGCGAGGACGGGCTGCAGATCCTTCCCAAAGACGTCGAAGCGTATTTAATTTTCGGACCGCCGGAACGCCCTCGCGTCGTTAAATCCAAAGGGTTTCCAAACGTTTCCCTTGTAAAATGAAGTAAAAACCATATCCATTCCAACATGACAAACTCGCCAACCAACCCTAACGATAACATTGACCTCAGTCAGCCAACGCCGTCGTCGTTTTTGGACGATTTACGCAACAAAAGAACCGCGGCATGGGAACGTTTTTCCATGCTCTACGGACGGCTGATTCTTTTCTGGCTTAAAAACGCCGGGATTCCTCGAGAAGAACGTCAGGACATGCTCTACGACGTTGGCATTATCGTCATGGAGTCTATCGACAACTTTCAGAAACAGCCGCACGTTGGTTCTTTTCGCAGCTGGCTGAAAAAAGTGGTTGAAAATACTATCCATGACCGACAGCGTAAATACCAGGAGCAAAGCGGCGCCCATGGGGTGTACGAGCCGGATTCTTCGGTTATTGAATCTCCGCATTCGTCAGTTTTACAGACCATTCTTAAACAGGAAGAGGAAGATAACAAAAAAAGCCATCCGCAATCGACAAGTCCTCACGCTCTGGATGAAGACGATCTTTTTGCCAAAGGGTTGATGCAGGTTTTGGGAACCCAGTTCTCCCAGCGTGACATTTCCATTTATTATCAGCTTGTTTACGAGAAAAAGAACTCCACTCAGGTTGGACAGTTAATGGGGCTGAACTCTGCCAACGTCCGCAAAATCCGACAGCGGGTCAACGACTATCTGAAAGCAAACTTTGGCGAGCTGGACGACATAAAAGAAATTCTCAATAGACTAAAAGACGAACAGGATTAATGCAACAATCCAATTCCATGACGTTTAGTTCTGAATTATCCAGCTTTTTGACGAAAATGCGGGACAAGCTGGATAACAACATAACTTTCGATCTTCCGTTGACGATTGGTCAATATCGACTGGAGGAACTTGTTGGACGCGGCGGAATGGGAGACGTTTATCGCGCCGAGAATCTTGTTCTGAAAAGAACGGAAGCTCTCAAGTTTGTTCGATCAAGGCTGTCTGCAAGTCCGGAAGCGATCAAACGTTTCCGGGAAGAAATCGAGTCCACAGCCAAACTGCTTCATCCCAACGTTGTAACAGTCTTTAACGCTGGGGAATTCGAGGGGCGTCCGTATATGGTCATGGAATTCCTCGAAGGCTGGACGGTTCATCAGTATGTTCAGCAAAGATTGAAGCTGGCTTCTCCGTTGTCAATTCCGGAAGCTGTTGACATCGTCGTTCAGGCGGCAAAGGGCTTGCAGTTCGCGCATCAAAACGGCTTTATTCATCGCGACGTCAAACCCGGCAACCTTTGGATAACCCCTGATAAGACCGTCAAAGTTCTGGATTTAGGATTGGCGCTTGCAACGTCTCACGGAACGGATTCCCACATCGTTGGAACGCCGGATTTTATGTCGCCGGAGCAGAGTTTTCCCGATTCGGTTCCTTCTCCGCAGTCTGACATTTACTCTCTCGGCTGTACACTATTCTATCTTCTGACAGGTCAGGTTCCCTTTGGAGGGGATGAGTTTTCGACGTCTAAAAAGAAGATGGAAGCGCAGCGCACCTGCGCGCTGCCGCCGTTGTCTCAATTCCGAAAAGACGTTCCTGAACACGTTCAAAATGCGTTAAATCGCATGACAGAAAAAGCGGTAGATAAACGGTATGTCGCGATGGCGGACGTTATTGCCGCATTGCAAGCTCCGACAAAGAAAGCTCCGATCCGCACCGGCGCCGTTGCTGCGGTTCTGATTGGGATTTTGGGAGTTTGGTGGACGATGAACAATAATAAAACTACGCCTCCACCCGCTATTGTTCAAGAAGAACTGGTAACGCAAATCGCCCCTGTTGACGCTAATTCACCGCAGACCGCGCCTGAAGAAACAGCTCCGCCGGAAATAACGCCAATTCCTCAAGACAATACGGCTCCGTTTCCTGTCGGAAGTCGGATCGTAGCCATGTCGTTCT
>JAZRTH010000294.1:0-2839 GCA_045651945.1 Thermoguttaceae bacterium | reverse complement strand
GCTAGCTTCTAGCTTGGTTATTTTAGTTTCATGCTTTAAATAATAACGCTAAGAACTACAAAGGCACAAGCTAAGAGCTAGGAGCTAACAGCTAGCAGCTGTTTATTAATCGTTCTGATTCTTTTTATCAGCGCTCTCTTTTTCCAGCTTTTTGAGTCGGTTGTCGGCGTCGCGAATCTGCTTTTTGAATTCCGGCAGTTTGGAAATAAGAGCAAACTTGAGCAGTTGTTCCCGTTCCGGACAGGCGGGCGCGCCGAGCATTTTCGCGCCCGGTTCGATATTGTTCATAACGCCGCACTTGGCTCCGAGTATCGCCATATCGCCAATATGGACGTGATCTCTAACGCCAACTTGACCTGCCATGACAACGTAATCTCCGGTTGTAACGCTGCCGGCAATTCCAACCTGAGCGCAAAGGAGATTGTGCTTTCCGATCTGGCAGTTGTGTCCAACCATAACCTGGTTGTCGATCTTCGTGCCGTCGCCGATTCGGGTCGATCCGTATGCGCCGCGGTCAATGGTACTGTTGGCGCCAACGTCGACGTCGTCTCCCAGAACGACGTTGCCCAGCTGAGCCGCTAAAGTGTGCTTGCCTTCAACCTGTTTGTACCCAAAGCCGTTAGCTCCAATCGACGCCCCAGCGCTGAGAATGCAGCGTTTTCCGACAACGCAATCTTCATGAACCACAACGCCAGGATAGAGAACGGAACCGTTGCCGATTTTCGCTCCCGCCATAACGCAGGAATGAGGATGAAGAACGACATTATCGCCGATTTCCGCCTCTGCGCCAACGTAAACAAACGGATAAATTGTTACATTCACGCCGATCTTTGCCGATGGATCAATACTCGCCTGCAAACTGACAAACGGCTCTGGCGCCACTCGCTGCGGGCGGAACAGCTTCACGATTTTTGAAAAGGCGTCGTGAACGTCGTCGACCATCAGCGCTGGAAGACCAACGGACAAATCCGATTTTGGCATGACAACCGCTGACGCCTGCGTGTTAAACAGCGTGTCGAGTCTGCCAACGTTGTCAATGAGCGTAATGTCGCCCGGTCCGGCTTCCGAAAGGATAGCGGCGTTTTCGATTACCGTAGAACTGTCGCCGACAACGGTTGCGTTAACCAGTTTTGCCAGTTGGGAAAGTGTTTGTGCCATATTGTGTGAGGGAATAGGGAGTAGGGAATAGGGAGTAGAGGCAATAGGCAGTAGGCAGTAGGCAGTAGGAGAATCTTTACTACTGCCTCTTGCCTCTTGCCTATTGCCTAATTACTCCTCTTTTCTCGTATTCTGAATGGACAGTTCGTCAAGCTGTTTGTCGTCGACAACGCCGGGGGCGCCGGTCATGAGGTCAGCAGCGCGGGCGGTCTTCGGGAACGCAATGACGTCGCGAATGTTGTCGTATCCGCCAAAGAGCATGACAAGACGGTCAACGCCCAAGGCAATGCCAGCGTGAGGCGGAGCGCCGAACTTCAACGCGTCGAGAAGGAACCCGAATCGTTCGTGAGCCGTTTGGTCGTCGATATTGAGCAGCTTGAAAATCTTCGCCTGAAGATTGGTGTCGTGAATACGAACCGTGCCGCCGCCCGCTTCAAAGCCGTTGATTACCAGGTCGTACGCAACCGCGTGAACCTTTTCCGGAGCCGTGTCCAGCAAATCCAGTTCCGCCGGCTGAGGCATGGTGAACGGGTGATGTTTAGCGTCCCATTTGTTGTCCTCTTCGTTCCATTCGAACATCGGGAAAGAGACGATCCAGGAGAAGCTCATCGACTTCGGGTCGTACAGCTTGAGTTCCTTCGCCAAGCGACGGCGCAAACCGTCCAACGCGGCGCAGGTAATGTCAAACGTATCCGCGACGACCAGAATCATGTCGCCGTCTTTCGCGCCGGTGATTTCCAGAATCTTTTTGTGTTCCTCGTCCGTAAACTTTTTCGCCGTCGGAGAGGCAATGTCGCCGTTTTCCACCTTGAACCAGACAAGCCCTTTCGCCTTGAAATCTTCCTTGACGTAAGTCGTCAGCTCGTCAATCGCCTTGCGGGAATACTTGTCGGCGCACTGAGGAACGACGATAGCTCGAACCCGATTTCCCGCTTCCGCCGGACCGCGAAAGACCTGGAAATCGACGGTTTTGGCGAACTCGGTCAAGTCGATAATTTCCATGCCGAAACGCAGATCAGGCTTGTCAGAGCCGTAGCGTTCCATGGCTTCGTCGTAGTCCATGCGTGACAGCGGCAGCTGGAGGTCAAGACCAAGAATCTTCTTTGCCAGGTCGGCAATCATGCCGTCCATGAACGTGAGAATGTCTTCCATCTCGACAAACGACATCTCAATATCCAGCTGGGTGAATTCCGGCTGACGGTCGGCACGGAGGTCTTCGTCACGGAAACAGCGCGCCAGCTGAACGTATCTGTCGTACCCGGCAATCATCAGCAACTGCTTGTACAGTTGCGGCGACTGCGGCAGAGCGTAGTATTTGCCCGGATGAACGCGGCTGGGAACCAGGTAGTCTCGAGCGCCTTCGGGAGTGGATCGACCCAACATCGGGGTTTCAACTTCGATAAACCCGTGAGCGTCTGTATAGTCGCGCAGCGTCTTAATCATGCGGTGGCGCAGAATCAAGGCGTCCTGCATAGCGGTGCGGCGCAAGTCCAAATATCGATACTGCAGCCGGACGTCTTCGCTGGGCAGTTCCGGAATGCTCGGATAAACCGGCGGCTGATTGCACTTGTTGAGAAGCGTCATTTGAGTCGGACGGACTTCGATTTCCCCGGTCGCCATGTCGGGGTTCGCCTGACCAACTGGTCGAGCGCAAACCTTGCCCGTTACCTGAACGACGTAT
>JAZRTH010000293.1:0-1080 GCA_045651945.1 Thermoguttaceae bacterium | reverse complement strand
CCGAAATATCAAACGCAGACCGACTACGGCTGGCCGGAAACCAACGTCGTTCCCATTCCTGCCGGGCTTGTCAAGCAGGGAGAAAATACTCTCGACATCCGCCTGACGGACGGGAGCTGGTCGATTTACGATTACCTCGTTCTTCAGACGTCCGACGCCGCCCCGGCGATTGTCAAGGTGGAAGACGCGCTGAAAGCCAAATTTGAGCCGGGCGGAGACATGGACGACGTCAAAGAGATTCTCTTTGCGGTTCATAAACCCAGCTTCGACGGGCACTGGTACGCCTCGTTTGGGTACTATGCGTGTAACGTCGACACTCACCCGTTCCCGCTGGGCGAAGGCAGCAGCCTGAGAATTCTCAATGTCAAAACGGGCGAAGTCAGAACCATTTTCGAGGACAAACAGGGCAACGTCCGCGACCCGCAAATTCATTACGACGGCAAGAAGGCGATTTTCTCGTACCTCAAAGCGGGAACGAAGCATTACCATCTGTACGAAATCAATCTGGACGGTACAGGCTTGCGCCAGATTACCACCGGTTCCAACGCTCTGGGCGAGGACGACTGGGACGACATCGAGCCGACGTATCTGCCCAACGGCGACATCGTCTTTTGCTCGTCACGCGCCAAACGCTGGGTGCAGTGCTGGCTTGTCGGCGTAGCGACGCTGTATCGCTGCGGTCCCAACGGAGAAAACGTCCACGCCATTTCCAGCAACCCGGAACAGGAAAACACGCCCTGGGTGCTGTCGAACGGGCAGCTTATCTACATGCGCTGGGAATACATCGACCGATCGCAGGTGCATTACCATCATCTCTGGACGGCGAATCCGGACGGCACGCGTCATCAGATTTATTTTGGAAACCTCAATCCCGGCACGACCATGCTGGCGGCGAAGCCGATTCGTTACAAGGACTCCGTCCCGGACGAACAGCGGCGCTATCAGGTTGTCTGTACGTTCTCCCCGGGACACGGTCGCCGCGAGCATTACGGGACTGTTACACTCATTGACCCCCGCAACGGACCGGACGATTTGGCTTCGACGCGGAGCATATCCACCTCGGCAAACTACGCCGACCCG
>JAZRTH010000292.1:0-3786 GCA_045651945.1 Thermoguttaceae bacterium | reverse complement strand
AAAAACAGACGCGAAGCGTTCCTCTAAAACCGCGTAGCGGTTCAATATTACTAGCCGTGGGGTTCAACCCACGGATCAGCTAAACAGGTTTAATCCTTCTACCATCTGTAATTCTCCATCATTTTACGCAATTCAAATTGGATGCGTTCATCAGGGTTATCCCGAAACTGCAAATATAACGATAAGGCGCCTACGACTCTGTCGTTTGTTTTGCTCCGTTCCGGATAAAGACGCAGATCCAGAAGAAAACAATCTTCTTCATCAATTACAGGCTCGTTTATCCGGCTTTTTAATTCCTTAAAGTCTTTCTCATATATTGACAACGTAACAATGTCAGGCGACGCTAAATCTGTTAATTGCGCCAGCGCCGTTTCACCTCCAATATAAACGTTTGGATAGGCATTTACCATGTCGTAATAGGCAAAAGGAACCTGAATTGTTTTTCGTACCGGCGTTTGTAAATAAGGCTGCGCTTTTTTCCACAAATCAAAACCCGTATATTTGAACTTTAGGTGTTTCTGCTTTCCAGCTGGAACAATTGCGCCCAAGCCAAAATGTTCCAGCTCCCGAAACGCCCTGCCTATACTGGTCAAGGTGTATGAGTAATCTTTTCTTACCAAGGTCGTATTTATAGCATCGTATTTCTTCTCGGATAAAAACTGTAATATTAGAGCTTGAGCTAAAATGCTCAATTTTGAAGTCTGAACAATATTTTGTTGAACCGTATTCGAAAAGTACATCCCCAACTGCGGAATATAGAGCTGCATTTTAGGTACAACAAATGGGATTCTTCGCTTTATCAGCTGGAATCGATAATTATATCGCAATTGCTGTACGATATAAATTGTTGGATATTTTAAGGCATCTTCGATACTGCGTAGTTGAGCCGCTGTTTGTACAGAATTAAACGTTTGTGTCGCTGGGAATTTATCTATAACAAGAACAAAGGGTTGCGTATATATTTGAGCATAGTATAACTTATATTGCTGAATTAAAAAATTCGCGATTGGAGGGGAATCGATTGCTCTTACATTGGTAAGACGAACCCCTAAAACCAAATTTAAAAAGTCGTCAGTCTTATAGATTAAATCGCTCATTATTAACAACATTAACATGCTATAATTGTATTCACAAACTAAATGCTATTATACATTATACATGTTAATGTCAAATTTGCAAGACAAATTCAGTAATTTTTTTAAAAATTTTTTGACTTCACGTCAATATTTTAAATAAATCCTTGCAAAAGCGGTATAATATAGCCAATCAGTCAACCGTTTTTTCCAACGTGAATGGAGAACTAGTGAATGGAGAACTAAATGGAAATAATTATTCCTTTAATCGTTATTTTATTTCTGGCTTTTATTGCGAATGAAATTACAAAGAAGTTGTTTCCCCATTGGACGGGAACTGTATTGGGATATACGTTTACAGGCTTTCTGTTTAGCGTTGAGGTTATTGTTATAAATTTAGCTTTATTCGCTTTTACTTTAGCTTTATACGATTTTTCAGAAGTTAAAAATGAAGCGGCAGAGGGCGCCGCCTGTATGTACGCCATATTGGGAATGCCCACCTCTTTGATTGGAATTATTTTCTCGCCATTTTTTCAAACAAACATCACTGTTACAATTCTTGTTTTTATGGCGTGTATGATTATCAACTGCAGCGTTATCGGATTTTTGATCGGCTGTTTAAAGAAGTTAGTAAAACGATAACGCCCCCGCCTATTTTGTCGCGGCGTGAATTTTTATGTACATGCGCGCCATGACCGTCCAGAAGAAGCCGTTGAGGACGACAAGCGGGATAAAGCTCAGCGCCGCCAGCGTAGCGTCTTCTTTTCTCATCGGAATCCACGGGTTGATTCCAAAGACCATAAAGCAGATAATATGGTGCAGAACGAGAGCTAACACCAGCATCGGGATATAGGCGAAAACCGCCGCTAGCGTCCCTTCAAATACTTTCCAGAGAATCCAGCGCAGTTTCCAGAGCAGTTTCTGAACGGGCTTTTCTGGTTCGTCGGTTGTTCGGTTCTGGTACGCCTGATTTGCAAACTGCATCGCCAGGTACGCCAGGTTGATTAAAAACGCGATCCCGAACCCGATAACGAAAATATAGAACGTCGTGATTGCCAGGTACGGATTGGAGAAGTTGGGATGAAGTTGGTAGACGATTACCAGCCCGATGGCAAAGCCAATCGAGACGGCGCCTCCGAGCCAAAACGGCAGCAGTTCTTTTGCCGCGGTCAGCCCGGCGGAAAACGGGTCAATCAAGCGGTTTTCCATCGCGTGCGTATAGACGACGTGACAGATCGCCAATCCGAAAAACGTCCACGGAAAGACGGAAAGAATCAAGCGAACCATTCGCCACGGGTTGTCGAGCAAAGAAACGGAGTAGTAGTCCCGAAGCGTTTGCGTCCAGGAAACCGGCTTTTCCAGATCGTCCGGGTGCGCTCCCCAGACCGCGCAGCCGTCAATAGGCAGCGTCCCGCCTGCTGGCTGCCACAAGTCAAACGACAGGCACAGCGACGTCGCGAAGAACGACAGGAACAGGATTTCCAATCCCAGCAGGACGGTGTAATTCTCTTTTTGCATTGCGTTTTCTATACGAAAAAACACGCAGCGCGGTTCATAAGTTCTCACATTCTCACAACTTGGAGAATTTAAGAAGAATAACGAAAGACGTCTGTAAAACAATCGGTCTGCAATAACCAAATGTATCGCAGACCGTTTTAAATTGTACAGCCAGCGTCAAAGGCGAGGCTGTACGTTTAGCAGACCGTATCCGGTTAAAACCGTATCGGCGGGATTAGTAGACTTCTTCCATCTTGACAAAGCGTTTTTCTGCCGCTGCCAGCAGGGCAGCTTCCAGAACGCGCTGAGTCTGATAGGCGTCGTTGAAGGACGGCAGCGGAACGACGGCTTCTTTTCCGCCGAGGACGTTGCAGATGTCCAGAGCCTGGGAGATGAAGCAGTGTTCGTATCCGATAAGATGTCCATCAGGCCAGTAGTTGGCAACGTACGGATGGCTTGAGGCGTTGGTGCAGAGAATCGTCGACCAGCCCTGAACGCCTTGCGGCAGACGGGCGTCATAGTATTCCAGTTCGTTCATGCGTTCAAACGAGAAGCGAATCGAGCCTTTCGTGCCGTTGATTTCGAACGTGTTGTCGTTTTTGTGACCAGTCGCCTGACGAGCGGCTTCGTAGGTTCCGACAGCGCCGTTGGTGTAACGGACGAGGAACGCGACGGTGTCGTCAACGGTAACGTCTTCGTAAGTGTCGCCGGAGTTGGCGCCGGCTTTAATCAGTTCGTCCTGGGAGATTCCCGCGCCGGTTCCGCCGATGAGGACTTTACGCTGTTTGACGAGGGTTTCTGCATAGGCGCCGCAGATTTCTTCGACTTCTACGCCGGCAACGAAACGGGTGATGTCAACGATGTGGGCGTTGAGGTCGCCGTGAGCGCCGGAGCCAGCCAGTTCCTTCTTGAAACGCCAAGCCATCGGGACGTCTTCGCCAGCCCAGTCTTGCAGATAGCGGGCGCGAACGTGAAGGATGCGTCCCAGTTCGCCGGATTTAATGAGCTTGTGAGCGAACGCAACGGCGGGAGCGCGGCGATAGTTGAACCAGACGAACGTCGGCAGACCTTTTTCTTCTGCCAGTTTCGCCATCTGTCGGGCGTCGGAAAGAGTGCCGGCAATCGGCTTTTCGCAAGCGACCGGTTTGCCTGCTTCCAGAGCGGCAACGGCGGGCGGCATGTGCATGAAGTTCGGGGTTACGATATCGACAAGACC
>JAZRTH010000291.1:0-3203 GCA_045651945.1 Thermoguttaceae bacterium | reverse complement strand
CATTCTGGGAGACGACGTTGACATTGGCGCCAACAGTACTATTGACCGCGGCGCATACGGCTCGACCCGAATTGGCGACGGCACGAAGATCGACAATCAGGTGATGATTGGGCACAACTGCCAGATTGGGAAACACAATCTCCTTTGCGCTCAGGTGGGAATTGCCGGCAGCGTTACAACCGGGGATTACGTTGTCATGGCAGGACAGGTTGGCGTTCGGGATCACGTCCATATTGGCGATTGCGCGATATTGGGCGCCAAGTGCGGCGTTATGAACAATATCGAACCGGGAGCGAAAATGCTCGGCGCGCCCGCCTATCCGGAACGGGAACAACTGCTCAGATTTGCGCTGATCTCCAAACTTCCGGAATTCAAAAAACAGCTTCGCGACGCCGACAGTCGGCACAAAAAGTTGGAAAAAGAGAGCGCTGATAAAAAGAATCAGAATGAATAAAAAGCTGCTAGCTGTTAGCTCCCAGCTCTTAGCTTGTGCCTTTGTAGTTCTTAGCGTTATTATTTAAAGCATGAAACTAAAATAACCAAGCTAGAAGCTAGCGGCTAGAAGCTAATAGCTTTATCTTCGTTCGCAACGCTGTTACAACATTGTACCATGAACCTGTCTGACGCTCAGGAATTCTGCCGACAATACACTCGTCAGCATTACGAGAATTTTACTGTCGCCAGTTTTCTGCTTCCGCAACAGGTCAGACAGGCTTTCTATCCCGTTTATTCTTTTTGCCGCTGGGCGGACGATTTAGGAGACGAATCGCCAGACAACCAAACGGCTCTGGCGGCTCTGGACGACTGGAATTCCCAGCTCGACAACTGCTATCTGGGCAAGACTGAACACCCGATTTTTTTTGCGCTCAAGCCAATTGTCGAGAAGTATTCCATTCCGAAAACCCTCTTTTCAGATTTGATAGCCGCCTTTCGTCTTGACCAAACCAAAAAAGAATACGATTCCAGAGACGAGTTGCTGGAATACTGTAAATTGTCAGCCAATCCGGTAGGCAGAATCGTCCTCCATATAGCTCAAACAACAGACGAAGAAAGCCTGATTCTGTCCGATAAAATCTGTACGGGATTGCAGCTGGCTAACCACTGGCAGGACGTCGCCAGAGACAAGCGCCGGACAACGTCAAGCGGTCAATCCGATTCCAGAAGGTACGTTCCTCTCAACGATATGCTCTCTTGCGGGTACGCATTAGAGGATTTTCAGAACGAAGTTTATAACCCGGCTTTTGTCGAAACGATGCTGCGTCTTTGCGACTGGGCGAACGAGTATTTTATAGAAGGGAAAGCTCTTGTCGATCGGGTTCCCCGCAGTTTCAGAACAGACATAAAGCTCTTTATTATGGGTGGACAAAAAATCGTCGAGGCAATTCGACGAGTTGATTTCAACGTCTGGTCGAATCGTCCGACGATTTCTCGTTGGAGCAAAATCAGACTGTTGTTAAAAGCCCTTTCAGGAGTTTAAAGCGTATGGGATTTTAACTGTCTGACTTTAAAAAAGCATCAGAACAGAAACAGTCAGAGTATTAGCTTCTATCTGACTGTCGTCTGATTACTGATGCCGTTAACATCTACCCTGATGTTAATTACCGTAGGAAATTGGAGCCGGCGACGGGGTTGTAATAGTAGGCGAAGCTACCGGAAGAGACGGCGTGGAGCAGGAACTGCAGCCGGAGTCTGAAACGATGGGGTCGCCAACAACAACGCCAGAAGAATACGACGGGCATGTTGGGCACGTTGGGCAGGTTGTGCACGTATCAGGCGTATAGCACGTTTCCTGGCAGCATTCTTTGCCGCAGAACCATTTTCTCAGCAGGCAGTTGCGCGGCAGACCGTTGGAGCAGCCAACCGACAGAGCGACTGTCAAAACGACAAACGAAAGTAAAAAGGCTTTTTTCATGGGTAAACTCCTTATTCACGTACAGCGTCAGACCGAAAAAGTACTGCGCCAGAACCAAAAGTATCTTTATTCAGGCGGGCGGCTTCACCCGCACAGGCATTACAACTAATCTATAGCTTACAATTTTGAAACGGTGAAAAAAAACGTCCGATTTTTCGTAAAAAAACGATTTTTTTTACTTCTTGATTCTCATGAGTTCGAATTAATCAAACTGTCTTGACAAAAACCTCCCCTACAATCGTTAAATTCGTTAAATTTTACAACGAAAAGGCGTTGATTTGATTGTCGATTTGAGTATAATACTCTGTAGTCCGATAATTAATTCATATAACACGTTAAACCCTATTGAAAGGAATAATCATGCAGTATTATATTGCTTTAGCCAAGCGCCTGTGCTGCGTTGTCGCGTTCCTGGCGCTTGTTTCTGGGTTGTGTACAACTCAGGCGGAAGAGTTTTATGTCGTAGATTCATACGGACATGGCGGCTGTATAACTCCAGAACAGATTGACTCCAGCTTTAAAGCCGTTGTTCAGACGTCAACGGGTTGGACAGCGTCAGACAAAGACGCGATCTGGAAAGATTCTGAGGGGTGCAAGACGTTTATTTACATTCACGGAAATCTGGCAGACAGATGCGCTGCAATCAACGACGGCTATCTTATTCGTCAGTATCTCAACCGTGTTATTGCTGATAAGAACTACAAGCTCGTTGTCTGGTTCTGGAATTCCGCTCGAACTGGCGCCCCAATGCGTCAGGACGCAATTAATGCTGAACAGCGCAGCCAATGGGAGAGCTTTTATCTGGCTCGATTCCTGCAGTCCGCGCCGGAAAACGCAGAGATTCGCCTGATTGGATACAGTTTCGGCGCCAATACGGTTTTAGGAGCCTGTCAGCTTCTTTCCGGAGGAAAAGTTTACGGCAGAACTCAGCCGGGAACGTCTGGAAAGATTCAATCTCTGCTTATCGCGCCGGCAGTTCCGACTTACGCGTTTGTTTACGGCAGAGAGAAATCTTTGGAATGTCAAACTCGATGTTATTTAACGGTTAACTGTGCAGACACCGGTTTGAAATGGTATCGATTCGTTACGCCGGACAGACAGACGGAAGCCATGGGACGCGACGGCGTTGCTGGCGTTCCCGCTTCTCAAAGAGATAAAGTTGTAACCTACAACGTAGTCAATCAGGTTGGCGCAACGCACGCTTTGGCAGACTACCTCGGATCGACAGGCGTCTTTACCGCCTTTGCCGAGAAATAAAGAGTGGTTAGTTATTAGTGGTTAGTGGTTAGTT
>JAZRTH010000290.1:0-5903 GCA_045651945.1 Thermoguttaceae bacterium | reverse complement strand
ATCAGCGCCTTCTCGGCCGTGGTCATATCCGACCGGATATGCATGGAGGCGGTCATCCGCTGGGCCATGGTATCAATCAAAAACCGGAGAAACCGATTGTCGTTTTCCAGAACAGGACGCACTTCTGCCATAGGAAGCTCCACTGCCCGGACAGTCTCGATGACTTCCTGATACCGGCCCGGGGGCTGTCTGCCGCAGAAAGCCAGATCCCCCATAAAACCAAAGCCGTCACAGTGGGAGAAAGGAATGTGAGCTTCTAGCCTCTAGCTTCTAGCTGCTAGCTGGAGTATCTCGAAATATCAAGCTAACAGCTAGCGGCTAATAGCTAACGGCTAACATTCTACGCGCTTTCCGGCAGGAAGCAGGGAATAACGATGCCGTTGGGTTTAATGAACTCGCCTTTGCATTGGGAAATGTGCGTTTCGACGTTTTTCGCGCCCAGAGTGTAGAGGAAATGAACCACCGCAGAGAACCGCGACGGGACAATGACGATTCTCGTTTTGCCGGGCGTACGGTTGAGTTCGTAGGCGATAAGCGCCAGCGCCGCGTCCTCGTTGAGCATGCAGCCGGGACCGGCAGTCGTCGTTCCGTCGTTATTGATAGCGACGAGGAATCCCGTAATTTTCCCATCGGAAAGACGCTCCAGAACGGTCGTCGTCCAGATTCCTTGCTGGTTCTCGATAAAGTAACGGAAATCCTGTCGGCGGTCGATTCCCTGAACCGTCATTTCCAGATTCGCCATCGCGTCGACGTCGCCCAAAACCGCGCTGCGAAGCTGGAACCCGTCTGGAACCGGAACGGCAACGCCATCGGCGGGAACGGTCAGAACCGTGTCCTGAAAGAATTCCGTCGGGACGAACCCGATCCGGGAATAGACGGAAAACGAGTCCAGATTCATCGCGGAGGACACCAGCCGCAGCGGCTTGTTCTGCTCAGCTGCAATCTCAGCAATGCGAGCCGCCAGCATCTTGGCAGCGCCCTGCCCTGCGTAGTCCGGATGGGAGTTGAGAATGCCCAGCGAAACGTGCGTCGGGCGCGGGTGATAAAAGCAGCTGCCGGCGAGGCGCTTCTGGACGTCGTCGTAAACGACCAGCGTACAGCCCGGGTCGAGCAGTTCGTACGTATCGACGATTTGCCGCGCCCCCGCCACGTCGCCAAAGGCGATAAACCCCCGGTTTTTCTTATACCAGGCGTTGGTCGAATCGTAAATCAGAGCCGCAACTTCTTCCCGTTCCGATTGTTCCATTGTACGTACCGTCAGCATGAATCTTCTCCCCTGTTGTTCCAGTTTGAAATAATACGATAACCGAAAAAACGATAACCGCCGGAACTGACCGACAGGGTCGGTTCCCGAGTTGACGTGGACAGCGCCAAAACCAACTTGTTCGGAAGCAAAACCTTGTCCGCTTGCCAGTGCGGCTTCGCACCGCCCGTCCCGGTTTGATTTCTCATTTAAGCATAGCAGAAATGAGAATCGCTGTCAAGCGGCGCTAAAAATATCTATGAGAACAGGAACAGACGCCTGTTGTGTAAATATTGAGACTGCTGTCGTCATTTGGAAATTAGAGATATTTATCTTTAAGTTCCTTGATTTCATCTCTGAAATAATAAATGAAAAATCCCACTATGAGTAAACCGATGATGGATTTGTATTGAAATGAAGCCCGACAGGTATTGTTACAATAAATAATAACAAGGTCTCTAAAAAAACGTCCTGAAATTGTGATACAGCTGGCGACGTATCCAATGAGCTTTCCAGCGCAAATCAACAATAAACCTAACAAAAGAAGAAGAGCTGCAACAACTAATGCACAGCATACAACAAGGGCGATATGTTTCAGGTAGATTTTAAAATTGTCCATGGTATTGAAAACAAGAGTCTTGAAAAAGTCAAACATCATGTTTTAACGATTGACGAAATCAAGACTCTCGTCTGATTAAAGTATCATCTTAAAAACGCTGATCAAACTACGGCAAATCCGCTACGGAAATAAAAGCGAAACTTTGAGAACTGTCGGATTTCTGGAAAGTATCAATCCAGGCTTCCTTTTTATCCAAAATGGCCTGAGTTCTGTCGATGGCTTCCTTAATGCCATGCATCCATTCCAGTCTTTCCCGGTCGCTCATTCGCATGACTTCACGAATGCTCAATTTGAGGGTCTTGGTTTTAACCGGCATTTGAAGATCGAGAATGGTTGCCAGGTCCATGTCGTAGTCTGCGTCAGTTGCAGTTCCGGAAGCAATTCCGACGTAATGTTCAAGAAAGTTATCAAAAATAACCTTGATATTTCCGCCTTTGCCAGTAATGAGTTTGTCCAATCTGCTGTACGCCTGATCCAGCTGGTCGTGAAAGTTCTTCATTTCATTACGCAGGATCATGATATTCAAATCAGCGCATTTCGTATCCAGATTTGTTCGCGCGCTGGCAAATCCGACAACTTTGTTTCCGAAAACGCCTGCTCCGCTTTGAGAATTGCTCAACATTTCTTTCAAGTCCCAAACGCTGTCGGCAAAAACGCCGGAACCGGAACTGGACTTTACGCTGGAAAGCGCGCTGCGGTCAGTTTTAAGCGCATAAAAGCCGTTCTTAAGCTCTGTTACAAGATTCTGACTGACGTTTGGGTCGGAAATAATAGCAAAGAAGCCTTTTCGGTCTCCTTGATTGTTGGCAATTTCCTTGAATTCAGACAATGTTATTCCGTAATCTTCGCCGCAAATTGCGCTGAATCGTATGTACTTCAAGGCGTTTTGCGTAACATTTCTAGCGGTGTCTTTATTGGTGTAATTGTAGAGCTTTGGAAAAGTATTAATCTTTCCGGCGGCTGCAGTCGGTTTGTTCTGGGAGTCTCCCAAAATGATAATATGTTTTGCCGTCAGTTCATTCCATGAGATTTTATCGACAGCCGTTCTAAGACCGAGAATGACGTCTTCCGGCACGTCGGTGCTGCCTTCAAGCTCTCCTAAAGCGTTTAACGCTGACATGAACTCGTCATACGAGGCTGTGATGTTACAGTCTACGCGCGCTCCATAAGAGCAGTATTGACTGTCGCGATAGTCTACCAGTCCAAAATGAACTTTCTTCGCAATCGTCGGATCGTTATGTATGTCGTTAGCAATCGTTTTACACACGTGTTTCGCCAATTCAATCAAGGGCGTCATACTGGCAGTCGTGTCGATAACGAAAACAATATCCAGACCAATATCATCCGGAGAAGGCCCCGATTGCGTTGGTTTTTCATTGTAGTAACTAGTCTGACCCTCTTTTGAAATTGGGGTGTTGTAGATGAGAACCTTTTTGAATTCATTGGGGTCAATTCCGAGGTCTTTATCCTTTTTACCGCCTTTGTCATTTAAGACAAAAGCAAATGAGCCAAAGCCGTCGGGAATCTCTTTAATCGTAGCAATGACCGACTTTTCCAGACTCGCGGCGTCCTTGGAATAAAAAACCTTGGAAGAAAATGGCTGATCGTAAACAACGAACAATCGGTCTGACGAAGGGGGCAGCGGGACGTAAACAAATCGGGTCATCCAGGAGGTTACGGAATTTACGTCAATATATCCCCAATGTTTGCCGTCAGGTCCGCCAACGTGATAATATTTTTTATCGCCGCGGGAAACGATCTGGTCGCTGCCCGAATTGCCATCGACTGTCAAGCGCCACAAAATTGTCAATGGAGGAACCGAAGCGCCGACTTTACTGAAATCGTCGTAAATCATGGCGTTCATGTCTGTTACGATCAATTTTTCCGGCAATGTGCCTTCGCCGAGGGGGAAATAAAGGTCGCTGCCTTGCGCGGTTGTCAGCAGGACGATAAACGCGAGAAGGCTTAACAAAGAGGTTGAAAACTTCATTTTAATCTCCTTTTTCAATTTATAAAATAATACATTTTTAAACAAATTGACTCAAACGTCTACTCGACGGTAAAAATCAAACGGACTCCTGGCATCGTGTACTGGTCAACTTCGCCGGGAGAAATCTTCTTCCAAAGCAGATACCGCTGCCAGTTGTCTTGCCAGCCTGAATCTAACGATAAATTGTTTTGACCGCCCATGATACTGTACCCGGCTGGTCTGTCGGAGTCAAGAACCAGTTCCGAGACGTTGCTGTGGACGTCGTAAAGCCCCCAGTTGTTCGGCTCTTCCCCGCTCTTAACGGCGGTAAACGCGCTTTCGAATAAATAATCCGAATTCTTCATTGGTATATTATAAAGCAAACACCGGAAGAATGTCAAGGGCATTAGTTTAACTATATCGTCTATTTTTTCATTGGGGTCGCTCAGCTTCAGGTTGTCTTTGTTTTGAATCATCAGTATAACTTGATTGGGCGAAGCGTTAAACTCGTCGGAAGATAATTCCGATTCCTCCCACAACATTTTCCAGTATTTTTTCATGTACGTTGACTGGATGGATTCCAAAGACGATGCAGACTGCGAATTCAACAGCATGGAAAGGCAGTCCTGCTTCATATAGTCTCGACCTCTTATCGTTCCGAGATGACAATAGTTTTTAACGTCTCTTGGGTCGTCGACCGCCACTGCGGCATAATACCACTCGGTTGAAGAGGGAAGCCGGACTTTCTTGCTGCCGGAAATAGCCTTGTCAAATTCCGCCTTGCCGGAATTCAGAGCGTTTGTCAGCGTTTCGCAAATCATGTTCGCATAACGCAAGCCGCTTGAGGAACTCTTGTCTTCTAACGGAACGACGCCATGGAGCGGTTTGTTTTTATATGGCGGCAGAGAACTGTTTCTCTCTGACGCGTTGCAATTCTTGTTCAAGATATCCAGAGACGGCAAATCTGGATTTAACGCTCTCAACGCTTCGTATTGAGCAACCGTAAGCTCCGTATCCATTATATAATAATCCTGACCTATGGATTCTTCATACGAACGAATAAAATTGATTGGCATTTCAAACGATTCGCATTTGGGACACTTGATAAAAGTGAACGCCACTCCATTGATCGTAACGTTAACGGGAGTTCTGGGAGCGGGAAATGTTGTTGCAGCGGTGGGTGAATTAATTCTGATGGGCGCGTCTAATTTATTATCCAAATAAGGAGAACGATGAGCGATGGGAACGGCTGCTTTCTTAGTTGTTGATATAGGACGATAAATTGAATCTGAATATGGAATCAACACAAACCGAAAACTAATGTTCGGCTTGGCGATATCAAGGTTTGTTGAATGCTGCGAACTGATGGCTCGAATGTGACAGTTGTTCCTGGCGATATCTTCGTCCGACGCGCCTTTATACACGCGAAATGACAGAGCTGACGATTTCCAATCATGATCAATGATTGTTCGATGTTCTTTTGAATCTCCTATGCAATAATATGTAAAATAGGGATCGTCGCTACTGGGGAAATAGGAAACAGCATTATTTTTGTCGACCGTTCCGTCAAACCCGTAATAATTGTCCATCTTTTTATCAATGCACCATTCCGAAAAGATGGATGCGGCGTGTTTAATTCCCAACGCGGTAACGTCTTCATCAGGTTTTTTGTCCGGGGTTTCATTACCCCAGGGGAAGAGGTTTTTAGATTCCTTGCCGCGTACGGCGCATTCCCATTCGATTTCTGTAGGAAGTCGAACGGTCATGCCATTCAATATCAGACTGAAATTTCGATTGGCAATCTCTGCCGATTCCATTGCCTGTTTCCATGTCAATTCATTGGGAACTTGATACTTTTTATTGCTTATAGCCTGAAGCTGCTCCGGAGTAATTTTGTCTTCCATAATAAAAAATCCGGATTTAATCGTAATTTCGAACATCCCAAATTTACGCATTGAATGCCCAGCCAGCTCAGCCAATTTTTTATTGAGCTCTTCGTCATTGCCAATATAATACTTTCCCGGACATATATAAATAAAACGAAACAATTGCCCTTCAATTGGAATCTCTAT
>JAZRTH010000289.1:0-1020 GCA_045651945.1 Thermoguttaceae bacterium | reverse complement strand
CCGCCTGCTTTTGCTTTTCCCGCAATGCCGCCTCCTGTTCCGGCGTCAGTTCCGGTTCCTGATAGTCAGCCGCGTTGAATTCCTGCGCCTTTTTTATCGCCTCGTCCAGCTTCGCTTCTTCCTCCGGAGTTAATTTACGGTCGAAAGGCAAATCGACATCGTCTGAATCGGAAACGTCGTCTGGAACCGGGACGCCGTCGCTGTCTTGCGTCTCCGCAGACGTTTCAACCAGAGACGCATTTTCAACCGTCTCGGAATTCGGTTGTTCAGACGGTTTGTCGCTCTTAACGCCTGAATCAGTCGCTGCATCGATTGAGCTATCCTCGCCGTTTTCAACAGACGCCGGAGCAGATGGTTCTGAAACGTCTGGTTTAGACGTCTTCCAGCAACCCGCAATAAACAAGCATAACGCTAATACTAAAAAAAACGTCAGACGTTGGGAACGACTGTAAATGGCGTCGATTTGGGAACGTTGATATTTCATAACAGCGTTTTGTAACAAGTTAAACAGGACGAAACAGCCAGTTGTAACAAAAGGCGAGAAACAGGATCGCCAATGCGGTCGGCGTCTTGTTTCTCGCTTCAATTGGGATTTAGTACTTGTCTTTTACTCGCTACTGGCGAACCGACAATTCAAACTCTTCAAAACTGAATCCGTCAGCTTCCATTACGGAATAACCGCCAGACGTCCCGAAATAGGACCTAACCTCTTCAAACGGCGGCAAATCGCTGCCGTCAATCGGATCTGTCTGTTTCTTACTGGACTGGCGTCCTCTGGCAATCGCTTTACACACTCTGGAAAGAATGGTTTTACTTTCAACAGACTTGCCAGCTCTGAACAATTCGTAGTTCAAACGCGAATTATTGTCCGATGGACTATAAACCCAAATACACGCGGAATTTCCACAGCGCTGTTTGGCAACGTCCATTGTTCGTTTGTATCCAGAAGAATCTTTGAGCGGCTTGGCTGTCGGATTTAACAACACAGACAAATATTCCTTTGTAGATGCAATAATCAAA
>JAZRTH010000288.1:0-4694 GCA_045651945.1 Thermoguttaceae bacterium | reverse complement strand
CCATGGTTCGGCGTCTGCGATTCCTCAAAGACACCGCCGGCGGATGCAATCCGGGCTTCGACCCGTTCCGCCGACTGCTTCTGACGTGGAGTCCGTCCGGCAAAACCGAAGACGGGGCGAACCTGCTCAACAGCCACGCGGTCAACATTGCTGCTGATACGTCTCCGACGCATTTCCATCCCCGAGTTCCCGTAACCGGCGGCATGCCGCAGGACGAAATGTACCTCGTTCTCGACCCGGCGGAATACAATCTGGCGACCGGCTCCGACCCGTCCAGCCTGATTCTCTATCCGGATTTGGGAAACCTGACCCGATTCCTCGACGTCCCGCTCAAGCCGGGCGACTTCACCTACATTCCGCCAAACACCGGACATCGCGGTATGAACGTGTTCGTTATCGTCATTACCCTGCCGGGATTCAAGCCGCACAACGAGCTGTACCTCGACGCCGACATCAAAGACCGCACCGACGGTCAGTCGCCGTTTAACCCTAAGAGCCTTCTGAAAAAGAACTACGAGAATCTGGACGGGTTTTTGAAGTAGGCTCGGGGAGATTTCTATCGGAGTGCGAGAGTGTAGCGTCAGCGAAACTCTCTCTTTTAAGAAAGAAGTCGAGAATAACCGAAAAGGTTATTCATTGCCAATAAAGTACGAACCTTAAATTATTAGATCGATTTTTAACACCGCCATTATCGGCGCGAATTGACTTTTTCGTCGTTCGCGGCGGTTATGGTAAAAGCGAGAGCTTTGCTCTCGCACACCGAAATATTTTCATTTCTCTCTGTCAAAATCTTCCAGTCCCCTCAAACTTTCTCCCAAATTTCTTTAAAAATCTTCGATTTTTTTCTTGCAAGATTCAAAAATGCTATTATAATATATACAAGTATAATTTCAAAACCATATCTTTAACTTTAACTCAATGCGCCAAACAGGAGCAAATGTTATGAGTAAAAAACGATACGATTTCGTTTTCCGGTTCGCGTCCATGCTGACGATCGGGCTTTTTGTTTTGACGTCCACCGTGACGGCAGAGGTTGTCGAACGTTACAACGCCGCGGGAGATTTGACTGCGTCTGGAACCGACGTCGGAGCTGTTCAAAAATCTGCCGATAACGGCGGACCTGTCGCAGGCGACGTTATTAAGATTTCCGGTACGGCAACCCAGGCTACAAGTTACGGCGATCCGATTACCAAGTTTACGATTCAGTCGACAACGCCCGGCACAAAGCAGACGATTAACGCGGGCAACACCCGATTGTACAACTTCAACGATGGCAATAAAACGTACGACATCACCTTGAAGGACTTGGATTTTCAAGGCTATCCAGATGCCGTCAGCAACGCAATCGGTTTGTATATGCACACCTCGCCGGCTTGCACGCTGGATATGAAAATGGACAACGTCTCCTTTACAGGATTCAAAAACGCCGGTTATCAGGGCGGCGTCTTTGGTATTGACGGTTCCGGGAATCTGAAAATTACAGCAACCAACGGACTCGTTTTTGATAGCAACCGATCCAACGCCAGCACCGGCGGCGCGATTCACGTCAATGCTGGAACCTTTACAATTACGGCTGATACGCTCACATTCAAGGACAATTACGCTCAAACGTACGGCGGAGCAATTAAAGCTGCCAGCGGGACGCTTACCGCCGATACAATTCTGTTTGAAGGCAACAATACAGCCAACAACGACGCAGGCGCGATTTACGCTACCGGCAATTTTACCATCAATGGCTCAAGCGCAGACGCTGTTACAACGGTCAACAATAACTACACCAAATACAAGGGCGGCGCTATTCGCTGCGACGGAACGCTGACGCTCAAAACCGGGACGTTCAATTTCACGAACAACTACAACACAACCTCTTCTGACAAGTACTCCTACGGCGGCGCGGTTCACACTGCTACTATCAATACAGACGCCAAGAAAATTAACTTCGATTCCAACACGTCCACGTATTACGGCGGCGGACTTTCCGTTAATAGCGGGACGCTCAAAGCAGATACAATTATTTTCAACAAAAACACGTCCTCTAACCGCGGCGGCGCGATTTTTACCAACGGCAGTCTGACTATTACAGGCAATACGATTAAATTCACGGACAACTTCGCGAACAACTTCGGCGGAGCGATTTTTAACAATAATGGCGACTCTACGCTCACTATTAATGGCAAAGACGTTCTGTTTTCCGGAAACCACATTTCTGCTAACGACAGCGGATCGATTCATGGCGGAAACGTAACTCTCAACGGGATGGACGCCGACTCCGTCTTTACGTTCAAAGAAAACTATTCGAAGTATTACGGCGCCGCGATTAACTCAAACGCAGTGTCGCTCAGCACTGGTACGTTCAAATTCACCGGCAACTACGAAACAGCCAGTAGCGCCTCGTATTCCTACGGCGGCGCGATCAGTTGCACGTCGCTTACTGGCAACGCCAAGGAGATTAACTTCGACGGCAACACGTCCAGGTACTACGGCGGCGCAATTGCTCTTAAAGGCGCTGACGCTGGCGCTATAACGCTTCAAGCCGATACGATTAAGTTCAACGGTAACAAAGCGGATTATCAAGGCGGTGCGATCTTTGGCAAACCAATTACAGTCCGCGGCGAAACGGTTAGCTTTACAAACAATTCAGTTACAGGCACAGGTAACAGCGCTTGCGGCGGCGCGATTTACTCGTCTTCCGGAGCCGTAACCTTCGGGCAGGCAGGCGACTACGAGGCGGGCTACGGCGTTTACACCTTTTCCGGGAATTCCTGCAATCGTGAAGGCGGCGCGATTTACGCCTCTGGAAACACAACGCTGAACGGAAAATCGTTTACGTTCTCCAACAACACGGCTGAAACCTGGGTTGGCGGCGCGATTCGAGTTTATGCCAGCAACGAACTTAATCTGACCATAAATGGCGAAACGACGTTTACCGGCAATACAGCGGGAGCCGGCGGCGGCGCAGTATATACTCGAGGCGTCGTAACCGCGAATCAGTTCGCAACATTTGAGAATAACGTTTCTGCCAGCTCAGGAGGCGCGATCTACGCTCAAGGCGCTGCATCGATTCAAGGTTCGGTTGTGTTTAATAAGGGCGTTGAATTCTCAGGCAATACGTCTGCCACGAATGGCGGAGCAATTTATGCATACGGCAGCGTCACCTTTGCGGGAGACGGCTCTGAGGGAACGTTCACAAACAACGTTTCCAATAACGGAGTCGGAAACGACATTTATCTGGTTAATGCGTCTTCCATTTTGACGTTCCAGGATGCCGGCACGTATTCCTTCGACGGCGGTATTTGTTTGTCGACCGCAGGCGCTCAGACGGTTATCGATCAGGCGCAAGTTACCATTGCCGGTCGGGAAGACGACGATACCAACGTTTATCAGCTTCAAACCGTTTCCATTTCCAACGGCGGCAAGCTGACGGTTGAACTGGACAACATCAATTCCGCAACGGGAACCTTCACGCTCAACGACAGCAGCAGCGTTTTGGAATTCAGAACGGAATCCGCAGACGCCCAACGCTTTGACAACGCAATCGCCGGCTCTGGAACGATTTTGAAAAACGGCAGCGGCGTTCTCGCTCTGGACGGAACGGACGACAATCCCATTTCCGCCAATTCCATGACGGTGAATGAAGGCTCGCTTCTGTTCAAAGGATATTATGAAGGCGATTTGACGATTAAAGACGGAACGCTTTTCTCGCCGGGCAACTCCGTTGGAACGCTGACCATGCTCGGCGACTTCGCCGCAGAATCCGGATCAACGCTTCTGTTTGAACAGGACGAGAATGGAATTGACCAGCTGATTATTCTGTCCGGCGGAACGATCAACATTGCCGACGACGCTATTCTGGAATTGGCTTTGACCAATCCCGTTCCCGGCGAGACGTACATGCTCATTGAAGTGGAAGATGGAATGCCAAGCGAATACTCGTCCGACGCATTCTGGAACGGGCTGCTTTCGCCTGCCAGCGCGTATTTCTGGGACTTGTATGTTGACGGCGGCATCCTTTATGCGTCCGTTGACTCCAACGCCGTTCCGGAACCGTCGACCTGGGCGCTGTTGGTTCTCGGCGCGATGGGTTTGCTGTACTGGCGAAAACGAAAGTAATCTGGCGAGCCGCGGGTGTAAACCCGTGGGGGTGAACAAAGCGAACGTAGTGCGGCGGCTTTATGTCGCACTACATACAAACATAATCTTCTTCCTCCCTTTGTGAATCAGACGTTATGCGCCGAAAATTCATGGCGTCTTGATACGTACAGGTCAGTTACCGGCTGAACCGTTTTTACGCTTCTAAATTTTGTCAGGTTTACATAAATATATTCAAATTTTATCCAAAAAAGGCGGGGGTTTATTGCAAAAGACAAAAATTTTTCTATAATATTTCAAAAGTTCGTAAAAGTTTATTGGTCAATGGGCGTTGGGAGAATGGAACTTTCCATAAATTGGAGTTGTTTCAAGAGCGTCATTTTTAATGCCAATAAACTGTTTGTTTTGTTCAACCATTTCTTTTATTTAACGAAGTTTTATGAGTCCTTCAAGATTCGTCGGTCTGTTGTGTTTCATTTTATGTATTGTTTCCAGCGCTATTTCATTTGGCAAAAAGCCTGTATGTATTGCGTACACGTATCAAGGCGGCTATGCCTATGTTTACGCAGATGGCGACACCAGCGGAAGAGGACTGTCAAATTCCT
>JAZRTH010000287.1:0-8736 GCA_045651945.1 Thermoguttaceae bacterium | reverse complement strand
TCGTTGGCGAGGTTGATTTCGTCGGCGTTGCGGTCAGCCCAGTCTTTATCGTAGGCGGCTGCCTGTTGAGGCGTGAGCTTTAGACGCCGCTGCTGCGTCATCTCTTCTCGCAAGCCAGGCTGAATTTCTTCCAGTTCTTTGGAAAGCTGTTTTTCCTGATTGGCAAAGAATTCCTGATCGTTAAGTCGAATGATCTGTCCCTGCGACGTCGGGATTTCGCGGTTGCCGAACGCGGTCCATTCGTCTTGAGCCTTCTTCCATTCGCGTTCGACTTTTTCGTCAAAGCGGCCGTCTTTTTCCAGATTGTCTGAATAGTTCATCTGGTTCATCGGGGCATTGGAATAGAACAAGACGTCGCTGATTTTGCCCAGCGGGACGCCGGAATCGACAATTCCTTCGGCTTTGTGATACCATTCTTTGCCGACCAGCCAGCAGTCTCGAAGTTCAATCGGGCGCGAGCCGTGCAGGTCGTCGTCGGCCTTGTACAAACGTCTGAACTGAACGCGTTCGTCTGACTTCCCGATTTTTTGCGACGTGTGCCAGGCAACGTCCCACGTTAAACGAATCGACTTTTTGTTCATCTTCACGCCGTTTTCGAGGAACTTTAATCCTTCGATAACCCAGTGGTAACGCTGACGGTAATCGTCGAATTCCGTTGAGACGTTATAGGCCAGGTTCCAGCCCTGGAAGCGCCAGACGGATTCGTACCGCGGCATTAAACGCGCCAGCTGTTTGAGCGTTGCGGAAAGGCTGATCCAGTCTTTTTTCATTTTGTACTTGTTGGCGGCGTCCCAGAGAATTGTGTCTGCAATGGGCGTTAAGCCGAACAAGCGGAACGACGTGGCGATGATGTCGACGTCGCCCAATTCGGACTCGTCCAAGCCGTACTCGGTACGAAGCTGAGCCAATTTCCCGCCGGGCGAACCCGCCTGACCGTCTTTGCCGGGGCTGGAGGGCTGGCTGAGCAGGAACATCGGATACAGCAAAGCCGCCAAAATAATAACGTATATGATTTTTCTTCTGAAAGATGCGTTTTTGTTCATGCTGCGATCTCCCTGAGTTTCATGCAAAGGTAGCCGACAATATACAGTGGAATAAAGAACGCCAAAGTCGTCAGAGCGACAATCGCCATTAAATTCCACGGAATGTCAAATCCGCTGGCAACGTATTCGGAATTGGCAAACAGACTCATGTCTGGAGCCAGATAACCAACAAATCCAATGACATAGTTAATAGCCTGGTCTGACATGCTGATAACGTCGCCCAGAACGTTGTCTGGCAGTTCTGTAATCATGTTGTCCTGCCGAAGCAGACGATACATGGATTCCAAGACCCCGCCGCCTTCAGTCAAACCGTTAGCCAGCTTGACAACGTAGTTGTGGAAAACGCCGGTAATCATAATAAACATTGTTCCAAAAATGGCAATCGGCGCGGACAGCAGCGAACTGAGCGTAACGCCGTAGACGATTATCAGGAACATTTCCAGCCAGATGCAAATAAACCCTTTTACAAAATTGAGTACAAAGGGAGCGTCGTATGCGCGAATGTACAAGTCCGGCTCGGCAGCGCCAAAGTATTGCATCGGATCCAGACAGCGAACCCAAATCTCGACGCGGCCGTCTGAGGTTACCAGATCTTTGAACAGGTCAAATTCCGTTTTTTGTGCGTACGCCTGATTGAGCTTGTTTTCAGGAATGTCGTAAACGATGTTTCCGTTGGGAAGTTTTGATTTGGACGAAATTACCTGAGGTCTGCTGGCGGGCTTGATTTTCAGCGGGACAAGAAGACGCTTTGTGTTGAATTCAACGGATTCAAACAAGTGCGTTTCGACCATCAAGCCGGTTTCAGGATTGCGGACCGCCAAACCGCCCATAATGCCGCGTTCGATGTTGCCTTTATGCGTACGGAATACGCCCAAAGTCATTTCGACAGGCAGCCCGTTGGGGAAAGCGCTCTGCTTGATGTCCTGAAAATGCCAAATCAGCGCCGCCGGCGAGTTGCCCTGAATAAAGCTGCGGTATTCCCATTCGTCGCCAACGTTGATGCCTTTTTGCGAGTCGAAATTGGTTGTGTCGCGGAATCGAAGATTGCCGTAAATCGGGACTCGGGCGGTGAACATGTTTTTCACGCCGGAAAGTTTGTACTGGCGTTCTTTCCCTTGTCCGGTTAACGTAATCTGGTGCGAGTGCCCGTTTGTCGTTTCCGTCATGACGGTTTTACCCGCCGGGTCTTTGAGGAATTCCGGCGGCAGATATACCGTGTGATAATGTTCTTTAACTGTAGACGTTTTTCCTTCTAACGCCTTTGCGCCTTCCTGGGTTGTTGCAACGTATCGCAAATCGTCTGCCGTTAATTTATGCGTATGGGCGACGGAACGGATAACAAATCCGTAACTGAGAATCCCCATAACCAACAGCATGGCTGAACACATGAGCGTAAAGCCGAGAATGCGTCCCAGAACGATTTCGCCAGCTCGAACCGGTTTGGTTGCCAGCGTGTAAATCGTTTTGTATTTGAAGTCGTTAGGAATGCTAAAGGAACTGATAAACAGCGCCAATAACAAAATCAGCGCGTTGTTTACCCAGAAAATAAAATTGATGTATAGTCTGGCGGGGTCTTGACTGCTGGGGTCAAGGAACATGCCGGCAAAGAGCAAAACGACGATAAAGACGACAAATCCGATGAGGATTTTGCGTCGGATCGCTTCTTTGAACGACAACATCGCCACGGCAAAAATTCTTTTGAACGACAAATGCGCCAGGTCTGAAAAGGCGTTTTTAATCGCCCTGACGACGATTGAAAAGGAACGTTTGGGTCCCATGCGAACGCCTGTGATTAAAAATCCCAAAGCAAGCGCAATTAAACAAAAGAACCCAATTCGGACAACCCAGACAAGCGCCGCAGATGGCAGCCATTTGCTTATCGATGGAAATTGCGTTTCCAATACCATGGATTAACCCTCCTTCTTATTTTCGCTGCTGGCGCCTTGCAAGTCGTTACTTCCCTGATAGCGTTTGCCGGGATGAGTTTTGCCTTCTTCAACAACTTTAAGGAACAGTTCTTCCAACGAAGCTGAGGGCGCGCCATACGACTTGACCTGTCCGCCAAAACGTTCGACAACCTTGCGAATTTCCGCTTCCGCTTCCGGAGGCAGCTTGCTCGTTTGAATGTCGGTAACGTCTCGAACTTGAAGCAGATCGGAAACGCGACCCATTTCTTTCAGTTCGCCCTGATACAGAATCCCGATTCGGTCGCAGACGTCTTGAACGTCTGCCAGCAGGTGCGAACACATGAGAATCGTTTTTCCCTGACGTTTAAGTTCGAGAATGAGGTCTTTCATTTCTCGGCAGCCGATAGGATCCAGACCGGTTGTCGGCTCGTCCATGATGATCAGTTCCGGGTCGTTAATCAGCGCTTGCGCCAAACCAATTCGGCGGGTCATGCCCTTTGAGTATTCTTTAAGCTGACGTCGTTTTGCCCAGCCAAGACCAACCATCTCAATTAAATCGCGAACGCGCTGACGGCGAATGTTGGTTGGAAGACGGAACAGACGTCCGTAGAAATCCAGCGTTTCCTCAGCGTTGAGAAACTTGTATAAATACGATTCTTCCGGCAAGTAGCCGATTCGTTCGTTTTTCGCGACGTCGTCCGCAGGATTATTGAACACCAGAGCTTCTCCAGAACTCGGAAAGAGCAATCCCAGCAGAAGTTTGGTTGTTGTGGTTTTTCCAGAACCGTTTGGTCCCAGCAAACCAAAGATCTCGCCTCTGTATATTTTCAAATCCAAAGCGGAGAGCGCCCGGACTTTTTCTCGTCCCCAAAAATCGCGATACGTTTTTGTCAAGTTACGCGTTTCGATAATGACGTCAGTTTCCATGTTTGATATAAAAATGAAAGGTAAAGGAAAACGTCTTGTGCCTGGGATGTCTCTTTCTTGAGAGCGCCCCCAAGCGACAACTGCTACTTCCCCTCTATTATATATAGAATTTTAAGAATTTAAAGCCCCTGTCGTTAAATATTTAGTTTAAAAAATATGGAATTATTAAAACGCCTAAACGTTGAAATAATTCCATATTCTATTCTTTATTCAGAATCTTTCGCGATATTAATGAATTCCTTGCCGTTAACGCCCATGGTTCCGTAATAGCTCAAAAATTGTTCCAGTTTCATGTCAGAGGGAACAATGTCTTCTTCGGGAACCATCAAAACGGCTCCTCCGACAGGGAACGGGGCGGTTGGAATAATCACCGAGCAATAGGTTTTGCCGTCGATAACGAATTTGTCGGAAGTTGGCATGAGGGTTAATATTAACGTCGAACCAAAACGACAGAAAACAGGCGTCATCTTTTTAACGTTGCTGGAATTATCGAACATCTTGGCCAGCTGCTGGGTAGAACTGTAGATCGTTCCAATCGCGGGTATCTTTTTGATCAACTCATTGATAAAGTCGACAAGCGCTTTAACCCAGCTTCGTTCAATGATCCACCCGATAGCAATGATAATTGTCAAAACAATTAGCAAACCGATTAAATAAGATATCAACGGGTATTTTGTTTGAAAATAGAAAACGCCGATAGACCCCATCCATTTTCCGATAAACGTATTCGGTCCAAGGTAATTGGCGATAAAAAGTCCTAACCAGGCAACAGCCCCTACGGTGATAACAAATGGCAGCAGGAAAAAAGTTCCTGTCAGCAAATAACGGAAGAGTTTTTTAAGAAAGCTCATGACGAACCCTGTTTCCTCTTGACAAAAAGATAAAAAAATACTAATTTAAACTGACGTTGTTAGCAGTCTCAGTTTTAATAACAACTGACGACCAGTTCTGACAAATCGTCTCCAATTTTGTTTAATATACCATAAAATATCAGAAAGTCAATCATGACCACAAGCGCCTTGCCAACCAGAGTTCCGCTGCTGGACCTTAAACGTGCGGAAAGACCTCTCCACGACGAGATGAAAGCCGCTTTGGAGAAAATTGTAGAAAGCGGAATCTATATTTTGGGACCGGAAATCCAAAAGTGCGAAGAAACAATTAGCGCGTACTGCCAGGCAAAACACGGAATTGCGTGCGCCTCCGGAACAGACGCTCTTCTTCTGGCGTTGATGGCATTGGATATCCAACCGGGCGACGAAGTCATCTTGCCCAGCTTTACGTTTTTCGCAACGGCGGGGTCGGCGGCTCGACTCGGCGCAACACTCAAATTCGCCGACATCCTTCCGGATTCCTACTGCATCGATCCGGCAAGCGTTCGCAGCTTGATTACAGAAAAGACCAAGGCGATTATTCCGGTTCACCTTTACGGACAAAGCGCTGACATGACCTCGCTGATGGCGATTTCCAAAGAATTCAATATTCCGATTGTGGAAGACGCCGCCCAGTCGATTGGCTCTCAATGGGAAGACAAGCGCGTTTGTTCAATGGGGACTTTTGGCTGCTTGAGCTTCTACCCGACCAAAAACCTCGGAACTGCTGGCGACGGAGGCATGGTTCTTACCAACGACGACGAGTTGGCTGAAAAAGTAACAATGCTTCGCG
This sequence comes from Thermoguttaceae bacterium, assembly GCA_045651945.1. GTDB lineage: Bacteria > Planctomycetota > Planctomycetia > Pirellulales > Thermoguttaceae > RUG11551. Next base: position 3,197 of record JAZRTH010000287.1, on the reverse strand, counting down.
TTCATGGCATGAAGCCGCGTTACTATCATCAGATTTTGGGAATCAACGGTCGTCTGGACGCCTTCCAGGGCGCAACGCTCAACGTTAAATTCCCGCATCTGGATACGTGGATTGCCATGCGTCAGAACAACGCCAAAATTTACGGAGAACTCTTCGCCGCAGCTGGTCTGGATAAGATTTTGACGTTGCCTAAACAGGTTCATCCCGGTCGCCACGTTTGGAATCAGTACGTCATTCGCGTTCCCGACGGCAAGCGAGACGCCTTGCGCGCGTTCATGACGGAAAACCAAATCGGGTCTGACATTTACTATCCGTTTGGCATCCACAAACAGCCGTGCTTTGTCAACAAGGGGCTGCATTGGGACAACCTACCGGAAACCGACAAAGCGGGTACGGAAGTCCTCGCTCTGCCTAACTTCCCCGGCTTGACAGAAGAAGAACAACAGGTCGTTGTAAACTGCATCGCGAAGTTCTTTAATTAGCTTCTAGCTATTAGCTGCTAGCTGTTAGCTTTGTTATTTTAGTTTCAGGCTTTAAAATTAACGCTAAGGTCTACTAGTAACCAAGCTAATGGCTAGTAGCTAGAAGCTAAAAGCTTAAACAAAAGACTCATACGCCAATGGACTATTCAATCAAACCTGCCGGGCGCTGTTGTTGTCAAACCGGGCGAGCGTTTAAGCCCGGCGAGACGTTTTTCAGCGCTCTTTTTTTCGACGAGAAAAAGTCGACGCTGATTCGGCGTGATTATTCTCGAGAGGCATGGCATGGTCGTCCAGCAGATTCTTACGCCTGTTGGCGATGCGAAATTCCACCGCTGGAAGAAGAAGTCGGGTCTAAACCGGCAACAAACGAGCAGCTTCTGGAATTCTTCGATAAACTTCGAGACGATCCAACACAGGCGGATATGCTCTTTGTTATGACGTTGCTGCTGATTCGCCGACGCTTGTTCAAAGAAGACGATTCTCTTGATTTTACGGACGACATTGACCAGTCTGCCTTTATGAAAGTCTATTGTCCTCGAAGAAACGAGTCGTACACGATAGAAATCGTTGACATCCCGCTTCCTCGTCAAGATGAAATTCAGGCGATTTTGGAACGATTGGTTTTTGGAGAATAGCTTCTCGCGCCCCCCTCTTGCAAAGAAGTTCAAAGACGATATATTAATAATTAGTAATTAGTAATTAGTGTTTAGTGTTTAGTGGTTAGTGGTTAGTGGTTAGTACGCAAGCGTTCATCTAACTTACCACTAACAACTTACAACTACAATATAATCATGTCAGAATCAAATAATTGCGTTAGTCTTGAACAGGCGAAAGCTCCCTTTTTTGTTGGAATCGATTTAGGGGGAACCAATACCAAATTCGGCGTTGTTGACGACAACGGACAGACGATTGCTCGTTTGAGCATTCCAACGCGCGTTTCCGAAGGTCCAGATCAGGCGGCGACTCGTATTGGCGCAGCGATTCTGGAAGTCGCTCAACAGGCGGGATTGACAAAAGATCAGGTTAAAGCCGTTGGACTTGCGTCCGCAGGGACGATGGACATTCCCGGCGGCAGACTGATGGTTCCCGCCAACCTCGGACCGCTGTGGAACTATTATCCGATTCGTGACAAAGTTTCCGCCGCTTGCGGTCTGCCGGTCGTCTTTGCCAACGACGCGGACGCTGCCGCGTACGGCGAATACTGGATTGGTCCTGGTAAAGAGTATCAAAGCATGATTATGCTAACTCTGGGAACAGGATTGGGCTGCGGAATCATTTATAACAACATGATTATTTCGGGCGCTCATTCTCACGGCGGCGAGTATGGACATACGCTGGTAGACCTGTTGCCCAACGCCCGCGTTTGCGGCTGCGGAAAAGCCGGGCACCTGGAAGCGTACGTTTCCGCAACGTCGGTTATCAAACGAATGAAAGAAGCCATTGCCGCCGGAAAATCGACGTCCGTTGCCAAACTGATCGAACAGGGCGCTCAACTCGACGCCAAACTCGTTGGAGACGAAGCGGCGAAGGGCGATCAGGTTTCTCTGGATATTGTCATGGACGTCGCTCGCTATCTGGGCGTTGGCATGATTAACCTCATGCACACAATCGACCCGGAATGCATTCTTATCGGCGGCGCGATGACCTTCGGAAAGAACGAAACGGAACTGGGGCGCGCGTTCAAAGAAAAAGTTCGTCAAACCGTCAACGAGGGCGCGTACAAAGTTCTTGCTGAAAACACCGTTATCGAATACGCCGAACTGGGCGGCGACGCCGGATATATCGGCGCCGCGGGAATTGCCAGAGCGGCGGTAGAATGAGGCAATAGGCAGTAGTAAAGATTCGCCTGCTGCCGGGTATTACTTACGGGGGGCGGGTATTACCCGCCTAAAAACATCAACCTTTTATTGCGCGGACATTGTCCGCTCCCCGGAAACGTTACCGCCTTTCAATTTCTGCTACCAGAGCAGTCCCTTTTTTTCTACCGGACGGTTGAGTTGTAGATATATCTCGTATCGATGGTACAGCTGATCTGATTTAATTACCATTGGGGCGCGGGCTTCCATGATGTTTTTTGAACCTCGGAAGCTGGCGGGCGTTTCAAAAATGGTCAGGCTGGGGTCGTTGACAATCCGTTGGCTCATGTGAAACTGCTGGCGAAGCATCGCGGTAAGACGCCCTAAATGCCCCGTTGTTCCCTGAAATTGAATCTGTTGCAGCTGCTTGTGATTATCAAAATAATACGTTAAAACTCCCGTCAGATCGTCTGGAGACGGACCGGTAACCAGAGAAACGCGATAGCCCTGCAAGTTCATTGGACCAACGCACGCTGTAACGAAATCCCAGTTTTGTTCTACCCATTCCGGGGTGATGTCATACCGGAACCAGAATTCCAATCCCGTCAAATTGCGTTGAACAATAACGTTTTGCTGAATCGGAGCAGAGATTATTTCAACGCCTTGCACTGTCTGAACGACCTGACCGGGGATTTCTGAATAATAAACAACCGATGACGGCGGCTGAGATTCGAGAATTGATACTTTCTCCTGTCCTGTCATCGAAACGGACGGATCGGTATAAATCGGCTGCGCGGGGGAATAATCCTCTGGAGGCGCCTGTTCTAATGGCGTATAGCCGACTTGATGAACCGTTCGGGTTGAATTTGCCTGAGGCTTTTTCCACTGTAATTCATTGGAATTTGCCGAAGAGTTCATT
>JAZRTH010000286.1:0-1282 GCA_045651945.1 Thermoguttaceae bacterium | reverse complement strand
CTGGCGACCGAAAGTTTTTTCAAGGCGGCGAGGCGCCGCTGCCAACCCGCGCTGCCGCGCGAGACGTATTAAACCCGCTCCCGTTGGTCGCTTGCTCTTTCTTTGCCAAATTCTAAGCCGCAAAGTTCGCAAAGAAATTTTTAATCTTCGCGAATATCCTCCACGTCTCCGCATCTCCGCGTGAGATTTGCCCGGGCTCCGCTTGACGGCAAGCCATCGCACTCCAAAATTTTCTCTCAAAAATCCCTTTCCGACCGTTGACTTTTCATTTTGATTCTGATAAAATACGGGATATAACCTATTAGTATTCAAATTTTTATTTACTTTCCCGAAAGGAGTAGTTATGAAAAAACTCTGTATTTTTGCCGCGATTGCGGCGTTCTGTCTGACGGCGCAGGCTGTCATCGCGGAGCAGACGAACGACTATTCTGTCACGCCTGTTCCTTTTACGTCCGTTAACGTCAACGACGTGTTCTGGCAGCCGCGTCTGAAAACCGCCTGCGACGTTACCGTTCCAGACTGTTTCAAGAAATGCGAAGATACGCGAATCCCCAACTTCGCCCGCGCCGCCGGCATGGAACCCGGTCCGTTCCGCGGCATTTACTTTGACGATTCCGACCTCTATAAAATCATCGAAGGAGCAGCGTACGTCCTGGCTCTGGAGAAAAACGAGGAGCTGGATAAATACGTCGATTCTGTAATTGAGAAAATCGCCGGCGCCCAGGAGGACGACGGGTATCTGTACACGTCCAGAACAATTTTCCAGAAGTATCCGCAGTACAAGCCGGTCTACACGCCGCCGGGAGGACGCGAACGATGGTCTAATACAGGCGGGCACGAACTCTACTGCGCCGGGCACATGTACGAAGCCGCCGTCGCTCATTATATCGCTACCGGAAAGCGGAATTTCCTGGACGTCGCGATTAAAAACGCCGACCTGATTTGCGACACGTTCGGCATCGGCAAAAAGCAGAACTGGCCGCCGGGACATCAGGAAATCGAAATTGGTCTGGTCAAGCTGTATCGTCTTACCGGCGACAAGAAGTACCTCGATCAGGCGAAGTATTTCCTTGACATCCGCGGACGTTCCGAAGGTCGTACGTTCGGAATTTACGGCGCGTACAATCAGGATCATCAGCCTGTTGTCGAGCAGACGGAAGCGATCGGACACGCAGTTCGAGCTGCATACATGTATTCCGGAATGGCAGACGTTGCCGCCATGACCGGCGACGAGTCCTACGTCAAGGCAATTAACGCCATCTGGAAGAACGTTGTCGGATCC
>JAZRTH010000285.1:0-3459 GCA_045651945.1 Thermoguttaceae bacterium | reverse complement strand
ACGCCGACCCGTGGGCGTTTTCAGAAGACTCGTTTATCGCCGCCAAAAACTCTCATCTGGTCGTCATGGACGGCGACGGGCGAGAAGCAGATCTGTACGCTCTGCCGGAGGAAGAAGCAGCGCAGAAGTTCTGGATTTCCGACCCCCAGCCGGTAATCGTTCGACAGCGCGAGCCGGTTATTTCCGATACGATTGACACAACGCCAAGAGAAGCCCCAACCGGGCGTCTGGCAATGGCGGATCTGTATCAGGGCAGACGAATGAAAGACGTCCCCCGCGGCACGGTGAAAAAGCTGCTGATTATGGAACCGCTGCCGATTCCCGTTCATTACAACGGCGGGATGATGTCCATTTCCACCGGCGGCACGTTTGCTCTGGAACGAATCGTCGGAGAAGTCCCGGTCAACGAAGACGGTTCCTGTTACATGGAACTGCCGGCAAACCGTTCCCTGTTTTTTATCGCTCTGGATAAAGACGGCAAAGCGGTGAAGAGAATGCACTCGTTTACAACGCTCATGCCGGGCGAAAATGCGACGTGCATCGGCTGTCACGAACAGCGTACGCAGACGCCAACCGCGGCGGATCAAAAACAGCTCTTTGAAGCGATGAAGCGTCCGCCGGTCAAGCCGCAGAAGGTGGAAGGCGTTCCGGAAGTGTTCGACTACATGCGCGATATTCGCCCCATTGTCGACAAGTACTGTCTGGAATGTCACTCAGAGGACAACATGCAGGCGGGCGTCAATCTTTCCAGCGATTTGAAAGCGTCGTCGTTTGTCGCGTCGTACAGTACGTTAAGTCATCGCAACGGCGGAATGCTGGGCGACAACCGCAACCGGCCTCAAAGCGATTTCCAGCCGTACGAGATCGGTTCCGCCGCCAGTACGTTCTACAAGCTGCTGGAAAATGGACATCCGGATAAAGACGGTAACGTCCGTTACACGGTAACGCCGGAAGATTTACGCATGGTTCGATACTGGATTGAATCGGGCGCCAACTATGCCGGCACGTACGCCGCCGACGCCTGCGGAGAGTTGCGGTGGGGGTATTCGCCCTTTGATTCGGAAGGCAGAGAAAATGGCCATCAGGTTAATGAAGACGTCAATTGGGAGGAAACGAAGGCGATGGCGGAGGTTGTCAACCGCCGCTGCGCGTCCTGCCATCAGGGAGAAAAACGTCTGCCGTCCCGCTTGACAGACCAGACAAATTTCGCCAATCCCGGCTGGACGGTCAACCTGTCGCACCCGGAAAAGTCCCGACTGATTCGCGGTCCGTTGGCAAAGGAAGCAGGAGGACTGCAACGATGCTGGAAAGAAGTCGACGGGAAACGCGTCCCGGAAATCGTGTTCAAAGACAAGTCCGACCCGGATTACCAGACCATGCTCAAAGCCATCGAACGCGGTCGTCATTTTGTTACCGTTGAACGAACGCATTTCAGTTTCGCTCCGACTCAGCCGTTCTATCCCAACGAATGGTACGTCAGAGAAATGAAACGCTACGGCGTCCTTCCTCCGGACTTCCAGTTCGGAACGCCGATTAATCCGTACGAAACTGACCGGAAGTACTGGGAACTGCTTCAAAGCGAATGGCAAGTGAAAGACAATTAGTAATTAGTAATTACTATTATCGCAAGCGATCAGCGATGGTTGATTGCGGGTCAGTTCGTACATAGGCGGCAGAGATTCTCTGTCGCCTTTTTTAAGACTGTATTATATGCGATTATTTCATCTTTTTTGTCTTTATTTATTTTATAACCCATCTTGACAAGTACGCGTTCTATGGATACAATACAGGGAATTATAAAACCATGTTGAAAAACATAAAAACGGAAAGGAAGCCATGAGAGTTATCGCCCTGCAGTCGGGCAGTAAAGGCAATTGCATATATTTGGAATCGGACAACGTCCGGGTCCTGTTTGACGCTGGCATTAGCGGCAAGCAAGCTCAGGAACGTCTTGCGTATTTCCATATAGATATACGGTCAATTGACGCTTTGCTAATCAGCCATGATCATATAGATCACGTCTCCTGCGCTGGGGTATTCAATCGAAAATTTGGCATCCCTCTCTGGATAACGCAAAAAACGTTCAAAGCGGTCAAGTCTCAAATTGGAGAGGTAAAACAGGTCAATTATTTTACTTCTGGAGAGACGATTCACTTTGACGGGTTAAATATCGAGACGATTAAAACGCCTCACGATGCCGTGGACGGGGTTTGTTTCGTCGCGGACGACGGAAAAAAACGCTTTGGCGTTTGCACAGATTTGGGCTGTGTTTTTAACGAACTGCCCAGCGTCGTTCAGTCTGTCAACGGGCTGCTGCTGGAAAGCAACTACGATCCGATTATGCTCAGGTACGGCGAATACCCTCCGGAGCTTCAAGACAGAATCCGTTCTTCTCATGGGCACCTGTCCAACGAGGAGGCGGCGGAACTGCTGCTTCATTACGGACAGAACCTCGAACGGGTAATCCTGGGGCACATTTCCGAAAAAAACAATACGGAAAGCCAGGTTGTCAGCACACACCAAAAAATCCTCGGCAAAAATTATCGAGCGGAACTGGCGCATTATCGCACAAATTCCAACTGCGTTTTTATTTAGCAATTTAACTTAAATCAATATTATTTTAACAGGAGTTACCAATGCCAAGCATTCAGGCTTTTCGCGGACTTAGATACGATCTCGGACACGTTGGCGCGTTGAGCGACGTTATCGCGCCGCCCTACGACGTCATTGACGAGCAGCTTCAAGACGACCTTTACGCCAAAAGCGATTACAACTGCGTTCGATTGATTCTCAATAAAATGCTTCCGACCGATGACGAAGCAAACAACCGCTACACCCGCGCGGCGAAAACGCTCAAGGCGTGGAAAGAGGAAGGCGTTTTGGCTCTGGAATCCCAGCCGGCGATTTACGTCTATACGCAGGAATACGAATACAACGGGAAGAAGATTCTCCGCAAGGGATTCATGGCGGGTCTTCAGGTTCAACGATTCGGCGAGGGCATGGTCTTCCCGCACGAGTTGACGCACGCCGCTGCGAAAGCTGACCGTCTTATGCTCACGACGACGACCAAAACCAACCTGAGCCAGATTTTCGGTCTTTATCCGGATCCAAAAAACGAAGTTCAGGCGATTTTAGACAAAGCCGTTGCCGCCATGCCGCCGCTGGAAGCGACAGACCATTTGGGCGTCGTTCACCGCATGTGGGTTGTAACAGACGGCGAAGTTATCGCTAAAGTCGTCGCCCTGATGGGAGACAAGCCCGTTTTCATTGCAGACGGTCATCATCGATACGAAACCGCGTGCAATTATCGAGATCACGTTGCTCAAACGTACGGCGGAACGCTGCCAGCTGACCATCCGGCGCAGTTTGTTCTGTCGATGTTTGTCGCTATGGACGACCCCGGTTTGCTGGTTCTGCCAACGCACCGTTTGTTCCCCAACGCTCCTGAATTCGATCAGG
>JAZRTH010000284.1:0-1268 GCA_045651945.1 Thermoguttaceae bacterium | reverse complement strand
CCAGAATAATTCGGCACCACAAACCAACACGACACCAGTAATACGCAAAACCGAAGAGGGCGTTGTGGGCGGAAAAGAAATCGTTACACAAAAAAGCCCGCTGGCAGAAAAGAGCGTCAGCGTTTCCGTCGTCATTCCCATGGACAGCATTCTCGCTTTGTGCCGAAGCCGGGGAACCATCGGCTACGAACCGCTGCCGACAGACGCTGAAGTTATCGAGCAAACCGCCAAAATCGTCCAAGAGAAAATCACGACGGTTATCGCCAACATTCTCCCGCAGCCGGAAGCCAAACTCGAGCCGGAGAAGTTTATCAGCATAACTTTCTCCGACGCTCCGGCTCCCGTTCCTTTGGCAGTAGAGCCGGTCCACGCTGCCGTGCAAAAAACTGCCCCCGTTCCTGATGGTCGCTTAGCGTCTGCTCCAGTAACACAGAGTGAAACGCGAAGCGAAACTCCTCACTCCTCACTCCTAATTTCTAACTATAAAATCGCCCTGGCGATTTTAACTGCTTTCTTGTACGCGTATCGTTATGAACTTTTAATCGTACTAGGCGCGCTTGTCGGCGTTGTCGTTTTGGCGCTGGCGCTGTTTGCTCTAATTAGAGGATTGAGAGCGTGGGCGTCCAGGAAGAAACCCCTTCCCGAAGACGTATGCGAAACCCGACATTCGGCTCACTCGTCGCCTGTCAAACCGCCGCACGAAAAACCCAGCGAGCATGTTTCCCCGGCGGAAGCGTTACTCGACTTTGACGCTATTGATGAAAACATTGCCCTTTTAACGGGAGAAAAGCGCAGCGCCAGAACAGATAGTCCAGAGGCGTTTCCAGAACCGATGACGCCTCCGTCCCCTCGAAAAGCTCCTGACGCCGGTTCGTACCGTCCGGAATTCGCGTTCCTCAAAGATGTAACGCCGATGAAGCTGGCGCAAATTCTGTCGGCAGAACGGCCGCAGGCGACCGCTCTGATTTTGTCACAAATTCCGGAGTCGGCGGCGGCGCAGACGCTGTCCTGTTTTTCAATGGACTATCGCACTCAAACGGCGGAACGGCTTTTGCATCTGGAATCGCCCGAACCGCAAATTCTGGCGGATATTGCCGCCTCGCTCAAAGAACAGGTTGATTCGTTTACCGTCGACAAGGCAAACGCCAGCAACCTGACCAGCGACGCCGTCAACAGCATAGACAAACTTTCCAAAATCATTTCTTTTTCAGACGTCCAGGTTGGGCAGGAAATTCTGGAAGCCATCAAACAGAAAGACAAATCCGTTC
>JAZRTH010000283.1:0-1740 GCA_045651945.1 Thermoguttaceae bacterium | reverse complement strand
CCAGCGATTCGGGCGAACGTCCGAAAATGGCGATAAATTCGCGCGGCTTGAACCACTCAACGCCAGCCGGCGGCGGGTTGACGACGCGAACGAACGGGCGCTTCATCGATTCCAGAATCGGCAGCGCTGCCGGGTCGTAGTAGTACCGCCCAACCTTCAACTTCCGATACTTCTCCCCGCCTGGGATATTGCGTAAATTGCGAACGATCACCCCTTCGCTCGAGTAGCCCAACGCCTTCATGACTTCCGCAACGGTCAGCCAGCCGACCGGCTTTTCGTAGTACTTTTTAATCAATTCTGCGGCGTCTTTGTGAACAACAACCGCCGTGTACCACTTTATTTTTTTGAACCGGATTTGATCCTGTGGAACGACTTTTTTCTTCAGGGCGGTTTGAACCTGTATGTACGACAAGCCCAAAAGTTTCCCCATTTCGCCGATTGTCAAGAACCCTTCTGGCTTCTGATCAGCGCGCCGCTGCTGCGTCTTACTCTTCGATTTCTTCACCTGGCGCCTCCGGCTGCACTTCTAACGTTAATTTCGCCCCTAATGTTTGTAACTCTCTGATCATTTTTGCAAGATCTTTGTTTTTGTCAAAAATCATACAGAAACCCATCCAAACCCGGAAAAGCTCCCTGGTTGATTTCGTTTCGCCGGTACTAAGCCCGCAAACCGGGCACGTGATCTTTCCCCAATTCATAACCGCCTTCTTATGGCAAACCGGGCACTGGATTTCGTCTTTCACCTTTGCAAACTGAATTTGATAGGCTTCCACGGCGTCGAGCTTTGCCTTTTCGAGCTTGACAAGTTCCACAACGTCTTTTTCGAATTCCTCAAACACTTTTTGTTGGATCTCCTTTGTTCTCTTGTCTAATGCTATCATAAATTTTTTAAACGTTTCCATTTCCATTTTTTTTGCTCTCTACTTCTTCGCTGAAAAGCTGAAGGAATAACGACGCCTGACAACCTAACAGATTATAGATGTAGTCTACAAGGCTGAAGATGTGTCCTTTTGTCACATCTTCCCGGCTGATCCAGATTCCCGGCTCAACTAAATTAATTATATAATTGCACGTATCAAAGAGTTCGCTACTGTTTGTTACCGGATAACCTTCGATTATGCCCGTTTTCTTCCTTTTTTGGGGGTCTACTTCCCAATACTCAACATTTTTTCCTAACCTTTCGAGCTGCGTTTCTACGTCTAATTCGTCGCACCAACCAGCTTTTTCCGCGTCGTTCATTTTATATAACTTAACGCCCCACCCCTTTTCGCGCCAAAGCCTTCTCCCCCGATCATAGCTTTCGCAGTCTTTCTTTGTTTTAAGTAGTCTCCGGGGTTTATATAAACCTTCTAAAGATCTATCTAATTCTTCAGGCATTTTAAGATAAACACTTAGCGGCTTGCTTTTTGGATACTGCCCCGTCGTGTCTGTTTCCGATGGTTTTTCTGCTTTCTGTTCGTCGTTCCGTCGGGCTTCCCGTTCGCTGATCCGTTCGCGTTCGTTGGCGTAAATAAAGCCCTCAAGCTTTTCATCTGACCAATCTGACGTTCGTGGATACGGCTTGTTCCGGTCGCTCTTTTCGTATGCCTGGACGCCTTCTTCAAACTCTGCCAGCTGTTCCGCCGTCCAACCCTTTGTATTTTTTGCCTTCCGTTCGTCAAGCTCTTCGACCGTGTCGTAGCCGTGAAAACATTTCGGCTTGTGGCTCTCAAGCCAATGCTGCGCCCTGGTTGAAACTTT
>JAZRTH010000282.1:0-6037 GCA_045651945.1 Thermoguttaceae bacterium | reverse complement strand
CGTTCATTTCCGTCGACGAGTCAAAAGAACCGGAGGATTTAGCGAAACCGTCGTTCAAACGGCTTCGGCAGGTATCGGAACTGGGTCAGAATCTGTCACAGGACTACGAGCTGTTTATTTCTCTGGAATCGCCGGTTCCGCTGTTCAATCACGGCAAAAGCGGCGCGTGGATTCCACCGTTCCCGTCAGCCGACAAACCGCAGGCGGCAACCGGCGCGACGGGCTTTTTCTCGAAGTTAAAGCAGAGCTGGTACAACCGTCTGGAATGGAACAGCCGGTTTACGAAATACCTCAACATCTTCGTTCCGTCCAAGTTCATGCAGGAATGGTTTTATAAACGATACCGGCTCTGGTCAACCGTCCTGCCGCCGGAAATCGCTGCGCCCTGCGACGCTGTTACACCGGAAGATAAGAACAACGCCGTCTGTCTGCTGACGGATTCAGAAGAAACGAAGACCGTCCTTTCCAAGCAGTTCGATATACTGGTTAAGAATACCGGGATTGAGACAACGCTGACGTTCGTCGATTCCTCTGACCCGTTCGAGAGCGTCATTGCCTCGATCAACGCCAGCGCTATGCTCTGGGACGCGACGGGATACGGAACGAGCGCACCTGAACTTGCCGGGGCGTTCCCGATTTATTCCGCCTACGCGATGGCGCTGGGAACCGTCCCGATAACGTTCTGCGCCGGCGCGGCGCCGGAAGCGATTGTTCATCAGCAATCCGGCGTTATCTGGCAAACCGTACCCGAAGCGTTAAGCGCCATCCTCGGCTTTTCCAAAGACGACGCCCTTCGGATGGACTTCGCCGTGCTGGCTCAAACAAGAACGCAATACTTCTCGACGGAGTTGTTCCAGAAACGGCTAAAATCAACGTTAAAACGTTGATTGGCGAGCCGGGGTGCGTAAGCCCCCGGAACATTGGGCGCGAAGCGTCCAACAAAAATCATGTAATAAAAATTGAATATAAGTAACGCGAACGATTGGAGCTATCCAATTCGATACGTTGTAGTACGCAATTCGCGCCAATTGGAACTATATCAGGTTATTGACAGTATTTTTTCCGGGGGCTTACGCACCCCGGCTCGCCTACGCTATTCCTCCTTCACAACTTCCACAAAGACGCCTTCGCCGGACGCGAGGATCAAATTATATTTGCCGTCTTTGTCCGGGGTAAGTTCCGTTCGGACGCCTCGTTGCCAGGAGACTGCCCGGTATCCGTCTGGCAACTTGAAATCGACATGCGCTCTTTGAACGTATTCCAGTTCCTCCATGTTGACGACCGTAAACGCGTAACCGTCTTCCTTCTCGAAGCACCCGACCAGCAGCGGGACATAATAGTTGCCATTGATTTCTTTCAGTCCTTTGAAGTCCGTAACAGGATTGGACATCTTCAAATACGGTTCATTGTCTGTCGCGTTGACGGTAAACGCGCCCAGGTTTTTGTACTGAACATACGCGTCAGAAATTTGTTTGATTTCCTTGAACACAGTTGCGGCGTCGTACCAGGCGTTGGTTCGTTTGCCGTCGATTGTCAGCAGCGACGGAAACTCCGGCTTGTATCCGACGTACGTCCAGCATAGCAGCCCCTTGCAGCCAAACGACAGCAGCGAGTATGCCTGCCAGCGAAACTCGGCTTCCGTCGGCGTGCGCTTGGACGGAATCCAGGCAAACGTTTGCAGACAGCACCAGAATTCCTTGTTATGCTCCCGGGCGGATCGGGCGATGATGTTAATCGACTCGATATACTCTGAATACGTTACTCGCTTTCCGTTGCGCCAGTTGAGAGGGTAAATATCCGTACAGATGTAATTGACGTTGAACTTCTCACAGAAGGAATCGCAGTACTTTTTGAACAAGTCCGGGTCGGAATCGTAGTACTCGATAGCCGCCGCGCCGGCTCCGTATTTGAGCTGAGCCGCGTTGGCGTACATGGGCAGCAGATTTATATACGGAACCTTGCCGGTCTGCTCGACGTATTTGTTACAAATCGCCGCCAGACGGTCGTAATCGTCCGTTCCCGGCTCGTCTGTTACATACGTTCCGGCAAAACAGGGACGATCAAAGTATTCCGCCGTCTGTTGAGCGGGATTCACATACGCGCCGTCGCCCAAAATCAGTTCTACCCCGTACTTGTCGCAATCATTGAGAAGACGCTGAATTTTCGTTCCGCTTCCCCCAACGGAATGAGCGATCATCCAGTCAAATCCGCCCGCTTTGTACCTTGCGATAAATTTTTCATCAAAGACCGCGTCCGTTAAATTGACCCACGCTCCGATTTTGATTCTGTCTCTAGTAATGTATTCATTTGTAAACGAAGTTTCGTACAACGTTCCAAAGTATCTTTCAATCGCGCTTGTAATATAGATAGCGGCGCTCATTCGATTTTCAGGAGCCTCAGAAGAGTCCAGTTCAATGCCATACTCTTTAAGATTGTTACAAATTTGAGTCCATTGATCCTTTGAGACACCTCCCTCTGGATCAAACTTCGTCGGTTCATTTGGATTCGGCGGCGACATTATACCGCGAGCCAAAACGAAACGTACTACATACGGATCTGTAACGTAGAGGTCGAAATTAAAAGGATCTTCGGGATCAGCATCTTCTGGAAAATCCGTGAACTTGCATTCCCTACGTTCAATCGTATACTTCCCCGGCTTTCGGGCGACAAACCACGTAAAGCCCCGGCTGTTGGTTTGACATACGGGAACAACTTCCGGCTTTCCGCCGTCTTTGGGCGTAAAGACGACAACCAGCTCTTCAGAATATTTGGTTTCCGGGATTGTATAAGTTCCCGCTTCCGGGAGCATATATTCGGCTTTGTTATACCCGTCCGACAGACAGCCGCCGGGTACGAAAACCTTCTGCAGCGGCGCGCGAAAGACGGAGTCCTCGGAATAGTCCGGGGCGTCGACGGCAGCGCTCAAAAACGCCTCTGCCGCTTCCTTTGTCGGGAAGAATCCCATTCGCGACAGCTGCAAGACGTCGCCGGGCGTGGACGGGTTGGTCGGGTCGAATCGCGCGCCGGTTATCTTCCCCGCCCACTGTTTATGGGAGTACGTCCGCATATCGACAACGCAGTTTCGCCACGTATTGTCCGGCGCAATCGAAATGGGGCTGTAGCTTTTATCCGACAGCGTCGTGAGCGTATCGGTTGTAAAGAACAGCCCCGCCTGACGATGAGCCGACTTGTACTTGTATCGAAACGCGAAGAACGGAAACGCCTGAGCGTCAAATGCGTTTTTCGAACTGACCGGCAGCGTTATCGTGCAATCCGTCCCGGTTGGGACAAACCGCGTCAGCTTCGCTTCACGCATTACGCTGCCCTGACCAACCGTCAGAGCGGACGCGTCCGTTCCGCCGTTGAAAATCCAGCTGGGGTTAGGCTGCGCCGCAGTCGGTTCATCAGAAAAAGCCGCGTTACATCCAATAAACGCCAGAACGATAATTGAAAGGATTCGTTTCATGATAAATCTCCTATTGTTATGTGTTATCCAAGCGTTTTGGTTCGCCTGTCGGCGAACTGCGTAATTCCGTTCGCTCCGCTCACTCCATTACCGCCTTCCATTCCCTATTCCCTACTCCCTATTCCCTACTTTTTACCGGTCTGTCGAGACGCACACGCATGAGGTTATCTGCAATGACGTTATCGTCTTTGCTGAGTCCTTTGCGAATAACGCGCATGTTGTCGCTTTGAAGCGGTCCGAGCTGGACGATTTGCATCTTCGGCATTCCGTCTTCTCCGACCACGTAAACGAACCGTTCAGACTGGTTTGTTCCCAGACAGTCTTCTGGAACCAGCAGAGCGTCGTAGGGGTCTGTTACGCCCACGCGGACGTGAACGGTCATGCCGGGCTGAAACTGACGTTCGCCGCTGAGCAGTTTGGGATTATCGCAGACCGCGCGAACCAGCCGGGCGCCGGTCGAGCGGCCCAGAATCGGGGCGTGGTAGTCCACTTTCGCCTTGTGCGGGAACCCGGTTTCGTCGGAAAGACGAAATTCGACCGCATTGTCCAGGTCGGCGTCCGGGTTGCTCTCCCGCCGGGCGACGGCAATCTTTTTGAGCTTTTCCACCGAGCTTTCGTCGATATTGAGATAGATGTAAATCGGGTCAACCTTGACGATTTTTACCAGCGTCGTGGAATTCGCGCCGGCGTTGCCCTGAACCAGGTTCCCGACCGATTCCTGAGCCGCCCCGACGTACCCGTCGATCGGCGCGTAAATTCGCGTGTAATTCAAGTTGATTTGAGCGGTTTTAATCGTCGCTTTCGCAACGGCGATTTGAGCGTCGCATTCCTTGAGATTAAACCGCGCCAGGTCGTAGTCCTGCTTGGAAATCGCCTTTTGCGGCAAGAGGCTTTCCGCCCGATCGAGGTCGTTTTTCAGACGTTCCCGCCGCGCCTCGAGAACTTCCAGCTGACCTTGAGCGTTGAGCAGCGCCGCCTCGTACACGTCCGGGTCGATAACAAACAGCAACTGCCCCTCTTTGACTTCTGATCCCTCTTTGAGATTGAATTCCGCCGCCTCGCCGCCCTGCTCCAGCCGAGCCGTTTCTTCAATCTCTCTGGTAAACGCCTTGCCGGTTTGAGGGTCGGTTTTCATCGACGCGTCTTTTTTGAACGTGCATTGAATCAGCGTCCCGGAAACGCGAGCGCGGACATCGACTTGATCGTAGGGGAACATTCGCCCAACGAACTCCTCGTAGTCGACAACCTGTCGCTGCGTCGGATGAATCATCTTGACCGGCAGAGCTTCAACCGGTTTTCGAGCGTCCGCCTGAGCGTCTTTCTTTTGAATACAGCCGGAAAGAGCCAGCGCGGAAAGCGGCAGCACGAATAATACGAAACGAATTAATCTGGTATACATGGTATTTTGGATTAGGCAATAGGCAGTAGGCAGTAGTGATGGAGGCGTTACTCCTCTCTCTTAAACCCCCAACCGAACAACATCATAATTACGGAATAAAACACCGGGGTGAGGAAAATGCCGAATATTGTAACGCCCAGCATGCCGGAAAAGACGGCGACGCCGAGCGTAAATCGCATTTCGTAGCCTGCGCCGGCGGAGTACAGCAGCGGGACGACGCCCAAAATAAACGCCAGCGAGGTCATGATAATCGGGCGCAGACGCAGTCGGCACGCCTCGAGCGTCGCCTCGGTTCGCGTCATGCCTTTGAGCTGCAAGTCCTTCGCAAACTCGACAATCAAAATGGCGTTCTTGCACGCCAAGCCAACCAGAACGAGGAACCCGATCTGGGTAAAGATGTTCATGTCCAGCCCTTGCAGGTTGACGCCGTAGAGCGAGCACAGCAGGCACATCGGAACGACCAGAATAATCGCCAGCGGCAAAACGAGGGACTCGTACAGAGCCGCCAAAACGAGGAAGACGAACAGGACGGCAAACGCGAAGACGTAAATCGCGGTGTTGCCCGCCTGCTTTTCCAGCAGCGACAGTTCAGACCATTCAAACCCAACGCCCTGCGGGAGGTTTTCTTCACACAGGCGTTCCATTTCCGCCATTGCCTCGCCGGAACTGACGCCCGGCGCCGGTTCGCCGTTAATCGCAGCGGCGGGGAACATGTTGTAACGCGGAAGCGTCAGCGGACCGGTGCAGTCTTCAATAGAGCAAATCGAGCCGAGCGGAACCATCTCGCCGTCGGCGTTTTTGACGTGAATCCGGTTCAGGTTGACGTCCTGAGCGCGGAACATCGCGTCCGCCTGCGCCTTGACCTGAAAGTTTCTGTCCAGATACGTAAAGTCGTTGACGTACTTCGACCCGAGGAAAATCTGTAACGCGTTGAATATCTCGTCGAGGCTGACGCCCATATCCATCGCCTTTTGACGGTCAATATTGATAAACTTCTGCGGCGAGTTCGCTCTGAACTGCGTTTGCAGGTTTTGGAGTTTGGGATTCGCGTTGCCCAGTTCGATGAGGTTGTCTGCCACCTCCTGCAAGGCGGTAATGCCGACGTTGCCCTGGTCTTGCAGCTGGAGCTTGAACCCGGACGCTGCGCCTGCGCCCATGCCGTCGACGGGAGC
>JAZRTH010000281.1:0-3351 GCA_045651945.1 Thermoguttaceae bacterium | reverse complement strand
CCCCCCAGCGCCGTTGGCGCTGGGGGGGAGGAAAAGGGGTTAACTCGATTAGAGGACTGGAATTGTGTTCTGCCGGCGGTTGAAACCGCCGGTTACAATGAGTTTCGCCCCTTCGGGGCTTTAGCGGACATTCGTTCGCTGTAGCTACCGCGGCTTTTCGTCTCTCATTCGAACAAATCTTCTATGCGCCGGAAAATTTTGCGTGCACCCATTAACAGATTGGCAGAAAGAGTTAACTCTGGTTATTCTTTTGGCGTTCCCAATTCAATCGCCTTGAATAGGGATTCCGCCAGCGCGTTTGGATTGGCGTCTCGGAGGCGATCCAAAACGCAGTGCCATTTCTGGAACATGCTGCCCTCGTTGTGGTCTGGCAAATCGTCGAACGTATTGCGATACTGTTCCGCCGTTCCCTGAATCTTGCGGAAACTCTTCAGAAAGCCGTCGACGTACGCTTCTGCCGCCTGCTTGTAATTGGGAATGAATTGCGCTCTCTTGGTAATCGGGGCGGCATAGTCGGCAATCTGATTTTCCAGACCGCCGTCGTAATAGACGAACGTTCCCGGCTGTTCCGAAACGATAATCCGCCTGGGCATGCCGTTCTCATCCAGTTGAAGGACCTCGTCGCCATCGTCGAAAATCGGCTTCACGACGCCGTCGGTTGAACGTCCGACAATCAGGTTGGGCGCCGCCGTTTCCCCGAGCATTCGGGCAAAGCTGACGCTGAAATCCGCCCCGATTTTCGGGTTCTGGAAGTACTTCGCCGTCAAGCGGTTGGTTGCAATACCCGGCACGTAGTCGCGTTCATAAAAAGCGTTGTGAATCACAAGATTGTTGAATTCCGCTCTGGCGCCGTGATAGATTTCGATGAACCGCCGCACTTTAAGAGACGGCGGCAGTTTCATACTCAGAAGGTGACACGCCAGGCGGCGATTGAGGATGTAGTCCGTGTAATTCTCCGCGCGGTTGATGCTCTCCAGCAACCCCTTGCCCTCGTTCAACAACTCGCCGATATCCCATTTCTGAACGCGAATGATATAAACGCGTTCCTCTTGCCCGCGCAGCTTGAGCTGCATGATATACACGCTCCGACGCGGCCGCGGTTTATCGGAAGATTCTGTATTAGAAGCCGCTGGATTGCGCTTAATGGGCGGCAAAACGCCAATGTTGGCGTACTCAATGAGAAAGCTTTCCTGAACGTAAGTAAAGAGAATTCTTTGAGGAATGCCGTCGTTGTATCGACGCCATTCTGACGGAGTCATCTGATCCATCATCGTATAGACCGGGTCTTTGATAATCCCGCCTTCCTCGTTGATTCTGCCGCCCGGAAGCCAGTTCACCTTCAGCGCGAACTCCTCGCAAAGCCCCATCTGGAACTCTTCCGTTGAGAATTTGTCCACGTTGGAGATCGTCGAAACCATCGACAACAACCAGTCCCAGTTCTCGGTGTTGTCCTGTTTAAACAACGGATCAATCAGAGCCTTGGCGAATTCCTCGCAAAGCTGCCGGTGAGCGTCGCGAAGGGCGTCTTCGTCCATTGCCGTAAAATCGAACCGTTGGAAATTATCCGACGAAAACCCTTCCCCCGCCTTGAAGAAAACAATTTCTGAATAGCCTTCGCGGTTCTTCATCGGCGAATACGTCTGGATTTCAATCAAATAATCGCGCAGCGTTTCGAAATCCAGTTCGTTAAGCCTCTCGAACGTCTCGTACGACAAAAATCGAGCGCCGGTTTGCATGTTGTAATAATAGATTCGGCGCTGCGACAGTTTGATAGTAATCTTGTTGTTGGCGACGGTTCTCTGCATGCCGTCTTTGGTTCTGGGAAGCGGCTGAATGCGCCAGGATTCCCCGCGTTCTCGAATCGCTTTCCGAATTCGCTTGTCGTCGGTATGCATGAAGAAGATTCGGAACTTCGGCAAAAGCTGCTGCATGATCTCGTCTGCCTGAAACGCCAGCTGCATATTGTTGGGGTCAGGACGAATAATCGCGAAGAATCGACCGTCCTCGCCCTCGATGATTGTCAGCGCTACCGCATGTTCAATCACGTCGTCTTTCTGCTCCACCGTCAGAGGCGGAACGTTCTCAGCCGCCCGGAGAGAGTTAAGATAATCAATGTATTCAGCGCACTGATCGCCGTGAAGAGTAGAAGGTTCGGTTACCATAAACCGGGAACGCGGAAAAAGCGTCATGATGTGACGTTTCAAGTTCCCCTGTTCGTTCCTGGCAAGAATGCTCTCGCCCAAATACGTCAGATTGTGCCGAGCGTCAAACTCGGTATTGAACACTTTATCAGGCATGAAATCTCCTCCTTTCTACAAAACGGGGTTAACAGAAAAAACGATATTTCAAACAGACCTGTAATATTACATTACAGGTCTGTTTCACAAAAACTAAATCAGTCGAATCATTTCATCCGGGAAAAACAGAGAAAGAATCGACTTGGCTTTAATAGCCCGGGGAACGTCGCCGTCTGCGCGAATGCCAATAAACGGCTCGTCGGTTTCCGGATCAAGCGAAGCAATGATCGAAACGGAGTCGTCCGTCAGGTCGTCGCATTCATGAGAAGTCAGATTCGGCTCGCCATTTTGAACGCGCTGCTGGTTCAAAATGTCAAAGTAATCGCATCTCTGGGTTGCGTGAATGCCAGGGCGCGTAATATAAGCTTTGTGTTCGATAAAAAACGTCTGAATCCGCTGCTTCAGGTCGCCGTCGTCAGAAACAGCAAACGGATTTTCGCCAACGAGAAGAAAGCCTGCGTTTTTGAAACCATCAGAATCAAAATTGTATTTCATTGTGTTAAGCTCAGTTGTCTGTGGGGTGGGAATTAAAAAATCAGATTGAACGCCTGCATTTTTTTGGGGGGGCGACAATTTTGTCAATTTCTCCTTTTAATAATAAACGTTAATGTACATTTTTAACATTTCCGGTTGCTAAAACATGTCTCTAAAGATACAACGCCCCAAAGCTGCGACTCCTTTGTCCGCGCTTATCTCCATTATGCTTATATTTTACCCGAAACGGAAGCGCTATGCAAGAGTCTGAAAAGAAAATTTTTAAGAAAAATTCAAAAAATTTTTTTCTTAAATCAATCATCTAATATATACAAAAAAGAACGCCACAATACGGCGTTCTTCAAAAAACAATCTCAATAGTATTATATCTTGACAAGGACTCTGTCAAAAAAGCTATTACTTAAAGATTTTCTTCATTCTCGGGTCGTTAAGCAGTTCGTCGTCCGAGATGGGCGTAGCGGCAATGAGCTTGTCCGTCAGGTCGTCAGACGTAATTCCTTCGCTTTGAGCGGTGAAGTTCATCAGGATGCGGTGGCGCAAAACCGGCTTGGCAACCGCC
>JAZRTH010000280.1:0-3506 GCA_045651945.1 Thermoguttaceae bacterium | reverse complement strand
GTACCTGTTTGTGCGGGTCAGTCCGTACATGGATTTTACGGATTAGACGGGCGGCGAGGCGCCGCTCCCAATCCGCGCTGCCGCGCGATTGCCAAAAACGGCTCCCGTTGGTCGCTTTGATTATTGCAAATACCTATGTTTTTCTCCCCTTACTAAAGTTTTTTGGAAAGGGGAGTTTGAGGGGAAGAACCTTTTTTTCAAAAAAGGTTTTCCCCTCATAAATTAAACTTGAAAAAACTTCCCTAACAGGGAGCCAGCTTGCTGGCGACCTAAGTTTTTTCAAGGGCGGACGAAGTCCGCAAATAAATAAATCAGACGCTTTAGCGTCTGCTAGAACCGCGTCAGCGGTTCAATTTTCTAGCCGTCGTTTTTTACCCATAGATTTTGTTAGAGAGCCAACTTGAGAAAGGAGTGCATTAAATGAAAAAACACACATTCGAAGAAGTTGAAGAATTATTAGAAAAAAATCCACTCGTCAAGAATCGCATTTTGGAACATCGATTTAAAGGTGATCCACCAAAAGAAAGTTCTATTTTAAAAGCTGAAGCGCTATTAGGGGTAACGTTCCCAGAAGACTATCGTCGTTTTTTGCTTAAATGGGGCTATATGGCTACCAGAGATGACATTTTTGGGATTGGGAGCGATGAAGAAAATCGTCTTTTATCTTCTTGGCTTATAGAATATACACTAGAAGCTCGTTTACCAGCTGAATCGCCATATTATGGTACAAACTTGCCTCCTTACTATATCGTAGTTCTTAGCTTTGAAGGTGATGCATACGCTTGTATTGACACTCGTGACCCAGACGGAAAAGTTATTTCTTGGAATTTCTTTGATGCATGTTACGAATGGGACATTGCTAGTAGCTTTGTTGACTTTTTATATGATGAAATAATAGACTTGAAGGAATCTTTAGAAAACAAATCTGAAGATTAGATATTTTAGGCTCTTCCGCAAGCCGGCGTCTGGCGTTAGCTCGTTCACGGACGGCGAGCTGGGACGCGCAGCGCCGATTAAAGTCCCACATGGAAGTGAGAAAGGATTGGTGAAATGGAAACTCAAAACCGGTTTGAATTCGAGCGTCTGCCCTTTTCGGCGATCGAGGAGTACATGCTGCTCGACCATTCCCCCGCGTACCCCATGGACTCCGTGCGCCTGCTGCACTTTTCCGGTCGGCTGAATCGCGAGGCGGTGGAAAAAGCCCTCAACGGGGTCTGGGAGCGACAGCCGCTTCTGCGAAGCCACGCGGTCAGGAACGGGCGGCGCCTCGAGTGGGTTCCCAGTGAGAAACTCCCGGAGATCATTTGGGAAAATGCGGACGTCACGCCCGACGCGCTCAACCCCAGCGGCTTCCCGTCCATGCAGCCAATTGATCTTTTTCAGGAACCCGGCTGCCGCGTGTACGTCATTGAGTCAGAGCGCAAAAATTGGATGAAGATCCTTTTCCAGTTCCACCACAGCGTTTCGGACGGGCTGGGCGAGATGCAGATCCTCGGCGACTTCGTAACCCTTTACGCGATTGCCGCCGGTCTGATCCCGCCTCAGACGCAGCTCAGACCCCTTGATTTCTCGAAGCTCCCGCTGACCCGCCGGGTGGGCTGGAAGCTGACGAGCTATTTGCGGAACTATTTTCATTCGACGCCGACGACGATGGCTCTGCTCTTTGGGCGCTGCAATCCGCTCATCCCGCACACGCCAAAACCCCGGACGGAGCCGACGGGACCGTACCCGTTTCTTCAGTCGCTGCAGCTGACGCAGGACGAAACGCGGCAGTACGTCAAAAAGGCAAAAAAACTTGGCGTAACGGTGAACGATCTGCTTCTTCGCGACTTTTTCCGGACGATCGACCAGTGGCGGGTTCAGGAAAAGAAGGATTTTCCAAAAGGCTCCACGCGCGTGATGGTTCCGATGAGCGTCCGAGACCCGCAGCATGAAGACCTTCCCTCGGTAAACATCGTCTCGTCGGTCTTTCTGGACCGGAAGAAACGTGAAATGGCTGGCGACCCACAGAAACTGCTGGAGGGGATTCACCGCGAAATGGAGTGGGTCAAGCGCCGCGATCAGAAGTACGTCTTCGTGCTCATCCTGCACATCGGTCGAAAACTGGGGAATATTCTTTCCCTTTCGCTCAAACGCCAGCGCTGTCGGTCCACTGGAGTCCTTTCCAATCTGGGTCGTGTGATGGAACTGGCGCCCGTGCCGCGAAATGAAGACGGAACGATCCAGCTCGGTTCCAGCTGTCTGGAGTTCATCGACGCCGCCCCGCCGATTCGCAGCCAGACGATGATTTCCTTCTCGACTCTGACGTACGCCAACGCCTTGCGTCTTTGCTTGAGGTACGACCAGAATTTCCTCACGCCGGCTGACGCAGAGAGTTTTTTGGCAGCGTTTTACAGAAATCTGAATGAATTCTGATTTAGTCCGCGGCTTAAAAGCGCTCCCGTTTTTTAGCCGCAAAGAACGCAAAGTTCGCAAAGAATGAAAGGCGGTTGGCGAGCCGGGGTGCGTAGAGCCGCCCGGAAAAAGCTCACGCGGAGACGCGGAGACGCGGAGGAGGTTCGCGAAGAAATGGAAGGCGGTAATGGAGCGACCAACGGGAGCGTAGTTACTCTTAGGCGAGCCACGGGTGTTAACCCGTGGGCGTGAGCGAAGCGAATGTAAAATAAAAATCTCACGCGGAGGCGTGGAGGATGTTCGCTTGCGATTTTAAAAATTATAAAAAAATCGGGTGGGAATCGTGGCGTAGACAACGTAGTTGGCGTCGTCGCCACATTCCCAGCCCGTCTGCGTATTCTGCGAGTAGTCTGCGGTCTCTGCGTTCTTATTCCTTAATTTCATGATTTCATGCCCCCTAATTTTGAACACACCCCCGGAAAATTGGACAGCCCCGTCCCCTTGCCTTGACCTCGTTTTGCGCTATAATCAAAGTATACAGTCAATAGCTTGCAGCGTAAACGATTGTTATTACGTGAATTTTTAACCGTCATATTTGATAGAGAGCCGAATAAAATGGAACAACCAGATTTTTCACTATTGGAAGCTGCTGGGTTAGGGATTCGACCTTATATTCGCGAATGGGGTTGTTTATATCCTTTTACTCATGAAAAAGAATACCTTATTAGTAGACTTATTCCCCAGGGAGGAACCAGTCTTACGTTGTCTTACGCCGCCGGAAGATATATAGTACATCTTTGGAGCGGCTATGAATTTCTATGTTCGGATATTAAATTTTTGTCTGAATTGATCATTGCATATTGTAAGAATCAATGTGATGTATTTGCTTTTTTAGATTGTTCGTCAAATCTACTTCAAAAAATACAGTCTTATCTTTTTTCAGATATCCGAGCATTTGCTGTTGAATATGATTAGGTAATTGACCCAATTCTGGACTGATGTATAATACTTATATGAACTTCAAGTCCTATGAATTGCTGATTAAAACCGAAAATGCGGCAAGGAAATATGTGTTGGGATTTTGCTTCAAAAACCAACAACGTTTTTGCCCC
>JAZRTH010000279.1:0-6283 GCA_045651945.1 Thermoguttaceae bacterium | reverse complement strand
CTTACGCACCCCGGCTCGCCGGAGCGTTATCAAAACACACGCGGCGACGAACTCGGTTGTTAGCCAGACAAGGCGGACGACGACGGACGCGATGGTTGCCATCGCCAGACCGGAACCCGGCATTTTGGCTTCCATCCAGGGGGTCATCAAGCCGATAAAGGCGAGGTCGCGAACCCCTAATCCGCCGGGCGTGAAGAGGACTAAAAATCCGGACGAAACAGCAAACGCGGTAACGCCGACCGCTTGCGGGAAATCGGTAGCCAGGTTCAGGTTCTCGACGCCGACGGCTTTGAGCGTCAGCCAGTAGCTAAAGGCGAATCCCGCCCAGCAGCACAGTTCTAAAATCCAGCCGCGCGCCAGCGTCCCGAACGACAGCTTGTCTATATTGAGCAGTTCGGACGCGACTTTGTTCTTCCCGATCTTGCGGACAATCCAGACGAACACCGCCGGTATCGTCGGCGCGCCGGCGCAGACGACCATTGCAACGGACGCCGCCAACAAAGTCCAGTTGCCGGTTTGAACAGCATGATACGTCAAAAAAAGACAGGCGACAAACGCACCAACGGCCATCATGGTAAGCGTTTCCAGAAACGCGGCGGCTGCGGCAACAGCGGCGCTGGTTCGGCTCGATTTAATCAACGCCGTGCGAATCACGACGACCATAAACTTGCCCGGCACGTACTTCCCAATCTGTCCGCAGACGTGAGCGCAGATGGATTCCCATAGTCTTGGCGGCGAGGCGCCGCTCCCCTCATTAAACCGTTTTAGCAGCAAATGCCAAAACGCGCCGGGGAAGAGCAGGGCGATAAAATACACGCCCGCCGACGCGCTAAGCGTCAGCCAGTCAATTGTCGGCTTGACTTCCATTTTCTGGTAATCCAGCCACGCCTTGTACAGCACACGACCGAAAATCGCGATAACGACGACTATTACTAGTATTTTTATCAGCAGAAATATTTGTTTTTTATTCATCGGAATTGGTGGGGGCGAGGGATTTTGAATGATTTTACCCGTATTTTACCCGGCTGTACTGTTCCTGTCAAGACGGCAAAAGGAAAAAAGTCAATTTGGATTATCTGTTTGATTGACTATCAGCTTGATTTATAACATATATAAACAGACATATTTGGTATATCTATAAAATTCCCAAAAAAATTTTTTAAAAAATGTTCACTATAAAAAGATTTTATGTTATAATATATCAAGAGTAAAAATATAGACGCAGATTGTTTCATGCAATCTTGCAGACGATTATAATGTTCCAGTTCAATGCTGGTCAGGAGTTTTAATATGAACGTTTCACAGTTTAGAGTATTTTCCATTCGCCGCGTTTTTGTTACATTGAGCGCTCTGGCGTGCGCTTTTGCGCTGTCAGCGTCAAGCGCTAACGCAGACATGCTTGTCTTCTGGGATTTTGACCAGAGCTATTACGATGGCGCTGATTATGTTATTGACTCTGTTGCATCCGAACGGCTCAATCTGGTCAACTCGTCCATTGTTGACGGCAAGCTGACAGCCAACGGCGGGTACGCTCTGGGAACGGGAACAAACGACGGTCTTAACGTTGCGCTTCCTACCGGGACGTCCAATTATACGCTCTCGGCGTTTTTGACAACTACCAAATCAGGCGCGGTCGGCATTATTTCGTGGGGCGTCCGCAACGCAGGTCATAAAACCAACTCGTTCCGTACAGAAAGGAACGGAATTGATAACTATTGGTGGGGCGACGACCTCGCTGTAACAGGTTATCCAGAGGTTATTTCCGGATTTGAAAATCACGTCGTTGCAACGGGGGCTGGCAGGACGCAAACCCTTTACCTCAATGGACAGCTAATTGGCACGAGAAATGCGAATGGCGATAGAAGCGAAGAGAATCGATTCTTTACAGTTGGAAATACTGTTAATAATAACACGGAAACGCTTTACGGTTCTATTGACAACGCGTCTGTATATAACGAAGCTCTCAACCAAACAGAAATTATCAACATCGCGTCTCATACCTACAGCGGTTTGACCAATTACTGGAAATCTGGCGACCGGAATGACCGCGTCAGCGGCGCCGTCATGCCGGATACCGTAACAGGTACAACGGTTATTACCGGCGACAACGGAACAATGGTTTTTGATCGTGAGCTTCAAGCGGGCGAAAGAGCGTATTATCAAGGTCAGCTGGCGTCTGGGCACGATTACGTTATCGACAACATGGCGGGAAGCGATCCGGCTAAAACGACGTGGCTGCGTACAACGTCCGCCAACCTTTCCGATGCGGGTCAAACCCCGTTGGGGATCTACGTTGGCGGTACAACGACGGCATCCGTCTTGACGGCAACGCCGGCTCAGCTCAATGCGGTAAATCGCACGCTGATTATGGGCGGCGGTACGCTGGAGCTTACCGCCTCTGGAGACGCCGTTATCAATACCAACCGAGTTGACTTCAGCAGCGCAAATGTCAATTTAACGGGATCCGGCAAGGTTACGGTCAATTCCACCAACCTGATGACGTTCCGAAATCTAGCGATTGCTGAAGGAACTGCGTTGGATCTTTCAGCAGACGGCGACGCTATCGTTTACGGAACGATTACCGGATCTGGCGACTTGGTTAAAACCGGCTCTGGCGAGATGATACTTTCTTCTGCCGGCAACCTAAGCTACGCCGGTACAGTCCGCGTCTATGATGGATCTTTGACGTTTCACGTTCAGGACGTTTTTGGAAATGCTGATCAAGTGCATAATAATTCATACGTTATTGACAACGCAATTGTAACAAATAATGCGCCAATATTCAATAATATGCGGGATGCAACGTTCAGAAACGGCGCGAAGATTGTGGCGGCAAACGGAAATCCCGAATGGAAAGCGTTCATGCTGACAGGAACGACAACCATTGATTTCTCGGGCGACGGTTCCACTGCTGAAAGACCTGTCGTCTTTGAAGTATCCAGTTCAGCATACGGAGACGAACGACTCAACGCGACGATCTGCCCTTACGGCAACACGTTCAACGTTGCGGATATTACCAAGTCTGCCGATGCGGATCTTGTTGTTACCGCTGTTTTGGCAAACACTCCCAATAGCGGGAGCCATGCTGGAAGATTCACCAAAACCGGCGAAGGCACGATGAAACTTTCTGGCGAGAACACGTATTCCGGCGGAACGACGCTTCAGGCGGGCGAAATTATTGCCGCCAACGATTCCGCTTTGGGAAACGGCGCGATTACAATCGAAGGCGGAACGCTGACTCTGGGCGAATTTTCTGCAATGGCTCAAACTGTTACAACCAACGGCGCGCTGAACATTTCCGGCGGTCAGATCAACTTTGACTTTGTCAATGTGTGGAGTTCTCAGTTTGACAACATTAATTTAGGCTCTGGCGCTCTTAATATTTCCGGCGGTACGTTCAACGTTAATTTTGTTGAAGGCGATGAAGAAATGTGGTTTAACAACGCTGGCAACGGCTACGCGCTGATTTCCTCTTCTGGGGCGTCGTTCACCGGCGACATGACAGATCGTCTTGCCGGCGTCAGTTCCGCCTACGGCTGGACGCTGATGAGTTCCGCTTCCGGTCTGTATTTATACGGAAAAATTGACGCTGATTTTTACAAGCTCGATTCCGCGACAATGACAGACGACGTTGTTACCGGCAATACCTACGGTTCCTATTTGGGAATTCAGTTTGACAATACGACGTCTGCCTCGGCAACCGAGGCGGTCAACACCGGCTGGCTGATAATGAACGACATGGACGGTACGGTCAAGGTTGGCGAAGGTTATACGCTCACCCAGAAAGGGCTTGTTACCGGAACGAAAGGACTGCTCAAAACCGGAGCGGGAACCTTGGTTATTGAACGTGAAAACGAATATCAGGGCGGTACGGCAATTGAAGAAGGAAAACTGGTTTTGAAGGACTACGGATCTCTCGGAACCGGAACGACTCTTGCCAATTCTGGTACGTTTGAGATTAACAATAACGAAGACCGAGAATTCACAACTGTAATTTCCGGCTCTGGCAACGTTGTTAAAAGCGGAACGGGCGCTCTGACGTTAAGCGTTCCCAACACGTTCTCCGGCGATATGGATATTACTGAGGGAACGGTCGTCATGGCTTACAATGCCAATATTGGCGGCACAGTCAAAACGGCTACTGCGTTGGGCGACCCGTCGGTCGAAGGTCGTAAAATCACGATTCATTCCGGCGCGACATTGGCAACGGAATCTTCCGCAGATGGGCATACTCGCGGTATTGACGTCTTCGGCGGCGCGGACGCTTATCCTAAGTTCAGGCTTATTGCGGACGGCGGTACGATTGCAACCGCAACCAATGAATTAACAACATACGGCGACATTGAACTGAAAAACGGAGGTTCGTTCGTTGAAAACGGCGGGCACTCCTACTGGAAAACAATCATCAATGGCAACGTTTATGTAACGGAAGGCAACGCCACGATTAGTTCTGTCAATAATGATATCGGCATCGTTCCACGCGGACTTCGTAACGGCGTAGAAGAAGGCGTAACGTTTGACGTCGCTCAAGGGTCAGAACTGAATGTTACCGCTCATTTATCCGACAGCAGATCCAATCTCGCTCATGGCGCGGTTATTAAAGCCGGCAAAGGAACCATGACGCTGTCCAACAGCTATAACGACTATACCGGAAACGTTACAATTAACGAAGGAAAACTCATTGCTGCTGGAAGCTGGCGGGGCGCTAATACGACAACGGTGTTTGGAAAATATCAAAGCAAAAGCGTTACAGTCAACAAAGGCGCGGAGCTGGTCTTAGCCGCTCAGGACGTTGTTTCCAACTCCAGTACAAACTCTCCGATTCAGTTTATCGTTAACGGAGGCAAGATTTCTAACTCCGGTACGGTTTACAACAATCTGAACAATACGGTTCTTTCCGACGGCGCTGAAGTTTACGCTTCTGACGGAAACAGCCCATGGCAGGCGTTTAAGTTTTCAACAAAGGTTTCTGTTCTTCGTAACGCAGACGATCCAGCCGCTGATCCGGTTCTCTTCTCATCCGACTTGAGCAAGCCAAATGCAACAATCTCATTTGGAAAAACGACAAGCATTTATGTAGAAGACGTTACGAGCGCTTCTTCAACAGCGCTTGATAAAAAATCCGACATGATTGTTTCCGCCATTATTGCCAAACCGAACAATGAAACTGGCGGATCGTTCTACAAAGACGGGGTTGGAACGCTGGAATTTACTACAGCCAATACGTTTGATGGAACAGTTGGAATTCGAGAAGGCGTTTTGCGTCTGTCTGGAGAAGGAACGCTTAGTGACAGTATCGTGGATATTGTAGACGGCGCGACGTTGGAATTTGCAGTAGCATCTGGCGAAAAATGGTTTGCCAACACGATTACCGGCGACGGTCAGATTCTCAAAACCGGCGCAGGTTCTTTGTATCTTAACGGAACGGACGTCAACCCGATTACCGCTTCTTCCCTCCTGGTTGAGGGCGGTTCCTTGATGTTCAAAGGCGACTTTACAGGCGATGTAATTATCGGCGCTGGAACGTTGCTTTCCGCTGGCAACTCCGTTGGAACTTTGAATGTAACCGGCGACGTTACCATTGACGGTACAGCTCTGTTTGAATTTGGTTCGTATACCGGCGCGGACGAAAACCACGACGTTATCGCTCTGGGCGCAGACTACGTCTTCAGCGCTGGCGACAACATGATTTCGTTGTACTTTGAAAACGGCGACGCTGCAAGCTGGGCTGGTGACGGCGCGGAATACAAGCTGATTGCCAACGGCGGATTTGCTGAAGGCGACTATTCCTCATTGCTGGCGAATTATACGGATCTGTTTGGATTGCTCGGCAAGAGCGACGGTTTGTATCTTATCGCTGGCGCCGGACCCGGACCTGGACCGGAACCGGGATCTGGCGTTCCGGAACCGTCAACCTGGGCGCTGCTGCTTCTCGGCGCCGCTGGTCTGCTGTACTGGAGAAAACGAAAATAATTCGTAAATTTTTCGGAGTGCGAGAGTGTAGCGTCAGCGAAACTCTCTCTTTTTTTAGCGAGCGATAGCTCGCGTTTTTTTAAGCGGGCGACACATCCACGAACCGGAAGTTCTGGCGTTTTCGACGTCGATACGTTTTTCGTTGTTCCCATGGTTTTCTAAAAAGCGTGAGCTGCGCTCTCGCACTCCGAAACACCTCCCAGAATCCTACCAGCTTTTTTGCGTGTCGTTGGTTAAGGCGGCGTCAAGCCGCCGCACTCCCCGCCGCTTCGCGATGCTCTCGAATTTCTTATTATTTCCCTCCCCCTTG
>JAZRTH010000278.1:0-5215 GCA_045651945.1 Thermoguttaceae bacterium | reverse complement strand
GTATTTTTCCGGGGGCTTACGCACCCCGACTCGCCAACCGCCTTTCATTTTTTGCGTTCTTTGCGTGAGATAAAAATGCGGCAGAGGACTGCCGAGCGCCGGGCTCAACCGTGTGCGTACGCGAGACAAATGTTTTGGTTCGCCTTCGGCGAACTGCGTAATTCCGCTCACTACGTTCGCTCCATTACCGCCTTCCATTACTTTGCGAACTTCGCGGACTTTGCGTGAGGCTTTCTCCGCGACTCCGTGGCTCCGCGTGAGGATTTTCTTCGGCGGCTGAGACAGCCGCGATCCAGCGGGGCGGTGGGGATGTTCTGCGAAATAGATTTTTGGAAGCTTCCGCCGCAAGCGATAGACGAGCCGGACGTTTCCCAATCGTTTCAGTATCTTTTCCTCTCGCCCCCCTGTCAGGGAGCAAGAGGAAAAGAGTGTTAGACGATGTTCCTTTTTGTTTGTTCCGTATTCCGTGGGTTAAAACCCACGGCTAGAAATATTGAACCGCTAACGCGGTTCTAGCGGAACGCTTCGCGTCCGTTTTTATTACTTTGCGAACTTCGCGGACTTTGCGTGAGGCTTTCTCCGCGACTCCGCGGCTCCGCGTGAGGATTTTCTTCGGCGGCTGAGACAGCCGCGATCCGGGTACGCTTTATTCTTGCAGCTGGTCGAGCACGATTTGCGCCGCTTCTGCCAGTTTGACGTGGTTGTTCATGGCGACTTTTCTCAAGAAGGCGTGCGCCTCGTTCTCGTCCGTCTGGTACATAGCCATGAGTTTCTCTTTCGCCCGAAGGATCGTTTTCGATTCCTTCAGCATGCTCTCCAAAGACAAAATTCGATTAGAAAGGCGATGCACCTTCGTCTGAACCTGCGACAGCACCGTAATCGTGTGCAGAAGCAGTTCAGGCGAAATCGGCATCTCCAAATAGACGCTGCCTGTAGATTTGGGAGCGCTTTCCATGCCGGCGCGGTCGAGCAGAACGATGCATTGAGAAACGTCCTGAAGTATCTCCGCCGTCGCCAGTCCGGACATGTCCTGCAGACGCTGAGACAATACAACCAGGTCTGGAACGAGCTGTCGGCATCGACGGATCGTTTCATTCCCGCTTGCGCTGACGCCCAAGACCTCGTGCCCCGCTTCCAAAAGCAGGGCGGTCAGTCGGTCTGTCAGCTGAACATTCTGTGACGCTATGAATATGGTGGACATGAATCAAAAGTGCAATTGAGAGTTGCAAAGGGATGAAAGGCGGTAATGGAGCGACCAACGGGAGCGGAATTACGCAGTCGCCGTAAGGCGAACCAGCTTCTGTGAAAGCGTAACTTCATTCGCTGCGCTCATTCCGTTACCTCCTTTCAATTCTGACTAGTATCGCGCCAGATACCGATCCAGTTCCCACTGATGAACCTGGACGCGGTAGGAATCCCATTCGATGTTTTTGGCTTCGACGTACTTGCTGTAAATGTGTTCGCCGAGGGTTTCGCGAACCAGACCGTCTGCCTGCATGGCTTCGATAGCGCGCTTCAGACCGCCGGGGAGGGACTCGATTCCAGCTGCCTTGCGTTCCTCATCCGTCATCTTGAAGATGTTCGTATTGACCGGGGCGGGCGGCGTGAGCTGTTTCTTAATGCCGTCCAGACCGGCGCGGAGAATAACCGCCAAGGCGAGGTACGGGTTGCAGGACGGGTCGGGGCAGCGCAGTTCGATTCTCGTGCCGTTTCCGCGGGCGCCGGGGATGCGAATGAGCGGGCTGCGGTTTTTCGCCGACCAGGCGATGTAAACCGGGGCTTCGTAGCCGGGAACGAGACGCTTGTACGAATTGACCAGCGGGTTGGTAATGGCGACGATTCCGCGAATGTGCGCCAGAACGCCAGCCATGAACTGGTACGCCGTCTGTGACAGTCCTTCCGGGTCGGCGGGATCGCAGAACGCGTTCTTCCCGTCTTTGGAAAGACTCATATTGACGTGCATGCCGCTGCCGTTGATGCCGAAAATCGGCTTGGGCATGAACGTGGCGTGCAGTCCGTGACATTTTGCAATCGTCTTGACGACCAGCTTGAACGTTTCGATGTTGTCGGCGGTGCGGAGGGCTTCGTCGTACTTGAAGTCGATTTCGTGCTGACCGTAGGCGACTTCGTGGTGCGGGGCTTCGATTTCAAAGCCCATGTCTTCCAAAGTCAGGCAGATGTCGCGTCGAACGTTTTCGCCCATGTCGTTTGTGCCGAGGTCAAAGTACCCGCCTTTATCGGTCGTCTGAACGGTGGGAACGCCGTTGGCGTCGGGCTGAAGGAGGAAGAACTCGCATTCCGGGCCGACGTTGAATCCGAATCCCATGTCCTTGGCTTCCTGGAGAACTTTTTTGAGGATGTATCGCGGGTCGCCTTCAAACGGGGTCTGGTCAGGACGGTAGACGTCGCAGATGAGTCGGGCGACTTTGTTTTGCTGCGGGCGCCACGGGAAGATAACGAACGAATCGTAGTCCGGGCGAAGATACATGTCGGATTCTTCGATTCGGACGAACCCTTCGATTGAAGAGCCGTCGAACATGCACTGGTTGTTGAGGGCTTTTTCGAGCTGGCGGGCGGTAATGGCGACATTCTTCAGAGCGCCGTAGAGGTCAGTGAATTGAAGACGAATAAAACGGACGTCGTTTTCACGCGCCATTTCCAGAATCTGTTCCTTGGTGAGTTTACTCATGATACCTTTCTGACAGGTTAGGCGTCGAACTAAAGACTTGAAATCCAGGTTTTCAATTCGATGCGGACATAAAAAAACGCCTCCGGGAAAACGGAATGTAACATCTGTTTCTCCGGAAGCGCCGTTGCTTCTCAAACTTTACCGTCAGTATACCCGCCGTCAAAAAGCTGTCAAGTCAAAAGTCCAAAATCGGGATTATTTCGATTGATTTTCATCGGCATTTTTGCCGGAACGTCGAGCCGACGATCTCAAATCGATAAATTTTGTTCTTTACGGTTTATCCTCGTATACAGAGGACGAAACGCGGTTTTTGAAAGTCGATAAAAAAAGAGCGAATTCTTTCCACTCCGGCAAAATCGCCGGATAAAATCGTTTGAAAAAACGGCTCAAAGGGGACTTTTCTCTTGACGCCTTTTCTCCTTGCTGTATACTTGACGTCGTTATGTGAAAGCAACGGCGCTTTCGGAGTTCGACGGTTATAGAACGTGACGACCGTCGCGCCCCGAAGGCGTTTTTTTATATACTGACAGAATCTAAAAGCCAGGAGCTTTCGCAAAACAACAGTCATGTCATTATTAAATAGTCGCAGTTACAACACAACAAAACCATGATTAAAGAATCGCTCAAAGAAGGCGCTGTTCGGATTCCGTCCGGGTGCGCCATTTGCGGGATAATCGACCGAACGGGCCGCCGGTTCAACGGGGCTGACATAATCGAGTCTATTGCGGTTATGCGCGATCGGTCGAACGGGCTGGGCGGCGGATTCGCGGCGTACGGCATCTATCCGGAGTACAAGGATTTCTACGCCCTGCACGTGTTTTACGATTCCAACGAGTCCAAAAGAACGGCGGAATCGTTCTTAAACGATCATTTTTATATCGAAACCAGCGGACGCATCCCAACGGAAAAGACGCCGACGATTCGTCAGCAGCCGAAAATTTGGCGGTATTTCGTCAAGCCGAACCGGTACAAGCTCCAGGAATCGGAACTGACCGGGGAGGAGTACGTCGCACAATGCGTGTTCAAGGTCAACAGCCGCTTTGACGGCGCGTATATTTTCTCCTGCGGGAAGAACATGGGCGTTTTCAAGGGCGTCGGCTATCCGGAAGACATCGGACGCTTTTATCGTCTGGAAGAGTACAAGGCGTACTTGTGGACGGCGCACGGCAGGTTCCCGACCAACACGCCAGGCTGGTGGGGCGGAGCGCATCCGTTCGCGCTGCTGGACAGAACCATCGTTCACAACGGCGAGATTTCCTCTTACGACGCCAACCGCCGTTACGTCGAAATGTACGGATACGCCTGCAAGCTCCAGACAGACACCGAGGTTATCACGTATCTGTTTGACCTGCTCAACCGCCGTCACGGTCTTGACCTGGAAACCGCCGCACAGATTCTCACCGCTCCGCATTGGGAAGACGTCGATCGTATGCCGACGCAGCAGGCGGAACGGATTCGGACTCTGCGTCAGATCTATTCCGGCGCGCTGATTACCGGGCCGTTCTCGATTATTCTCGGATTCAACGGCGGGATGGTTGCTCTCAACGACCGACTCAAACTGAGGGCGCTCATCGCCGCCGAGGCAGGCGA
Source organism: Thermoguttaceae bacterium (assembly GCA_045651945.1). GTDB lineage: Bacteria > Planctomycetota > Planctomycetia > Pirellulales > Thermoguttaceae > RUG11551. Next base: position 936 of record JAZRTH010000278.1, on the reverse strand, counting down.
CCGGGTCTACGTCGCGTCGGAAGAATGCGCGATTCGAAAACTCTGCCCCCAGCCGGACAAAGTTTGGGCGTGCGAAGGAGGACAGCCGGTTATCGTTTATGCAGATTTGGAGAAGAGGCAAGAGGCAGTAGGCAGTAGGCAGTAGGCAGCAGGGGATAGGAAAATACCATGATAGATTATTCGTTACCAGAATTTTTAGTTGACCGCGATTTGAATCGGTGTATTCAATGCGGGGTCTGCGTTCGTCAGTGCGCTAACGAGGTGCATTCGTTCGCGCCTAATGATCCCAAAAAGATGATTGTAGACGAACGCAAGTGCGTCAACTGCCAGCGTTGTGTAACGCTCTGTCCAACGCACGCGCTGTCGATTCGCAAGCACCCCAATCAGATGAGGGAAAGCGCCAACTGGCAGCCGCAGTTGATTAAAGAGATTTTCAAACAGGCGGACACCGGCGCGGTTCTGCTTTCCGGAATGGGAACGCCGCAGCCGTACCCGGTCTACTGGGACAAGATGCTGCTCAACGCGTCACAGGTTACCAACCCGTCCATTGACCCGCTGCGCGAGCCGATGGAAACGCGAACGTTTTTGGGACGCAAGCCGGAACGGTTCAGTCCGGACGTCAAAGCGCCGACTGTAATGCCCCCGCAATTGGAACTGAAAACGCCGATTATGTTCTCCGCGATGTCGTTCGGGTCGATCAGTCTCAACGCTCAGAAGTCGCTGGCGATGGCGGCGCAAGAACTGGGCACGGCGTTTAACTGTGGGGAAGGCGGTCTTCATCAGGATTTGCAGCCGTACGCGAAAAACTGCGTAGTTCAGGTGGCGTCCGGGCGTTTCGGCGTCCACAAAGATTATTTAATGAACTGCGCGGCGGTGGAAATCAAAATCGGTCAGGGCGCCAAGCCGGGAATCGGTGGGCATCTGCCGGGCGAAAAA
>JAZRTH010000277.1:0-2235 GCA_045651945.1 Thermoguttaceae bacterium | reverse complement strand
CTGACAGCGGCGGCAGTTCAAGCGGGTCGAGTTCCAGCAGCTCTTCGAGCTATAGCAGCAGTTCCAGTTCGAGTTCCAGCAGCCATTATTCCGGCGGAGGAGGTCTTTACGGCGGAGGCGGGGCGTGGGGCGGGTGGTAGTTTTTCTAGTTAGGAGTTAGGAATGAGGAGTGAGGAGTTACGCAAAGCGCTCATCATTCCCTATTCCCCATTCCCTACTCCCTGTTCCCCTCTTTTTTCCGCTCTTTTCTCGCCCGACGCTTGACTTTGTCTTTTCAAGCTTGTATATTGATTAATAAGGTCTTAAAATTGGTTTGCCGAATAGCGAGAAATGCATTGCCATACAAAAACCTCTCGCAACTCGCTACTCGCAACTCGCAACTATATTCCCCCCAAGGAGAACTGCAATCATGGCAAAACGATTCATTTACCTGCCTTTGTTATTGGCTTTGTTGGCGGCGTTGGTTCAGACGGCGCTGGCGGCGGAGAATTCCTACAAACCGCTCTCGTTTACGACGCACACGCTTCAAGCGGGAGCGATTCAGGTTCAAATCAACCCCGTTGACCTGATAACCCAGCCGGACGTCAAGCAGACGCTGACGTATCGTCTGGCTAACTTCTCGGACGCCCCGGTTGAATGTCGGCTGACGTTCTCGAGCATCGAAAAAGTCAAAACGCTCCAACAGTCCGCCGTCGTTACCGTCCCCGCCAACGGGATGGAGGAACGGACGCTTGAGTTCGTCGTCGAGTCCGGCGCGTATTCGGCGCATTATCCGATTCACGTAACAGCATCGTTCCGCGATGGCGACAAAGACAGAATTCTCGACGCCGTCCGCGTGATTGAAACGAAGTTCTCTGCGCCCGCCAAGCCGTACAAAACGACGTCGGTAAAACTGGGCGGCGTTACGCTCATCGGGAAATCATATACAGCGTTTCAGAATATTATCAATCAACCGATTACGGAGCTGGGTCAGAACTGGATAGGCGGGGGCGCCGATCAAGCGTCCAAGGTGTCCTGCGACATCGTCGACGTCAATGCGGGAACGACTCGCCGCGGGTTCGCCTGTCACCCGCCGTACGTTCCCAAAGGGGGAAGCCTGTATTTGTCGTTCCCGCTGGAACTGCCAGCTGTTACAGACGGGGCGTCGCTGCGTCTGGACTACGCCTGCGCCGTCCGGACGCTGGGACCAAACGACTACTCCGACGGCGTTACGTTCCGCATTTGGGCGCAGGGCGAATCGGAGGTGGCGCCTAACGATTCCCGCCAAAAGCTGGACGAATACCATACAACCAGTACCGTCTGGATTGATCGCAGCGTCGACCTGACCGCCTTTGCCGGTAAACGGTTCAATTTGATTTTGGAACTCAACCCGGGTCCGAAAAACGACACGACTTGCGACGGCTGCTATGTCAGCGGCTTGACGATTAACCGCAGCGAGAAAACCGCGGCGGCGACGGCTGCGAAGCCGGAGTCTTCGTATACGTTCGCTCTCAACGACGGCTACAACGCTGTTATTCGACCGGGCGCCAAAGGGCTTCTGGACGCTCAAATTGAAATCGGCAAGCCGGGCGACGACGCCTCGAAGGTCGTCTTTAACGGCGTCAGCGTTTCTATCGGCGCTTTGAATCTCGACAACGACGCCTGTTACGTTCAACCGGCGCAAATCACATGGGACGAGCAGAACAAACGTCTGACCCATTCTGTTACAATTCTCAACGAGGACGAACGGCAGACGGTTCAAATAGATGTCTACGAGAAAAACGGGATTCTGATCTTTGAACTCCCGCCGTCCAACCCGGCGCGAATCCGGAACTTTTACCTCAGGTCTGCCAACCAGACCGCCAGCCGCGTCTATTTCGGACACGGTTTCGTCGTTAACAACCCCACCCAGCCGTTCCAGATCACTCACGGTGGGCACGGCTTGGCGGCAAGTCACGTTGGGTTTGAATTCGACAACAACACGTCGATTTTGATGTGCTGTCCGGAAGCCCCGGACAAGATGGAAGTCGACCCGGTTCAGAAACGGTACACGCTCAACTGCTCCGGCGCGTGCAAACTGGAACTCATTCCCAGTTCCAAAGGCGCGTTTGACGCCGCAGTCGCGTTCCGCAAGAACGACCCGTTCCACATTCAGCCGCCGTCCGGGACGCTGCGAAAGCGCGGGCGGTTCGTCATTGACATCTGGGGCGGACGCATTGAAGCTTGCCAGGACAAGCTCGCGCAGTGCGTCGCCTA
>JAZRTH010000276.1:0-1252 GCA_045651945.1 Thermoguttaceae bacterium | reverse complement strand
CGCCGCTGTCGGGACTGCTGAAATCAGAAACCGACAAAAACGTCAAGACGATTGAACTGTCTCGATTCAACGTTACGTTCAATCAGAACGCGGCAACCGGGCGGAATATGGAATCGGGAAAAGAAAAGACCGCCGTTTTCGAGACGCCGTCCGACTGGTCGAAAAGCTCTGATCCGTACATTCGCTATTATTCCGGTCAGGCGCGGTACGAAACGAGCTTTGACCTCGACGCCTCCGTCTTAAACGCGAAATCCGCCGTTCTGGACTTGGGCGCAGTCTGCGTCATGGCGCAGGTGGAACTCAACGGACAAGACCTCGGAACGCTCTGGCTGGCGCCGTGGACGGTTGACGTTCCCGTCGCGCTGCTGCGTCAGAAGAACAACGTTCTGAAAATCACCGTCGCCAACCTGTGGTGCAACCGCCTTATCGGCGACGCTGCGCTTCCGCCTGATCAGCGATCCACCTGGACCAGTCCCGGCGGCTTCTCCGGTCCCAACGACCCGCTTCAGCCGTCCGGACTGCTCAGCCCTGTTCAGATTCTAATTGAGGAATAATATAAGGAACAGACAAAAAAAGAACGGCGCAAAAAACGCCGTTCTTTCTTAAGTTATCCGATTGTTTGAATCTCCAGACTACTTGATTTCCTTTGTATCCGGAATCATCTGACCGTCTTTGCGGCTGCCGTGGAGGGCGTGAATCTGTCCTTCAATGCCGTAATGAACTCGATGAACGGACGCGTCTGCAAACGCCATGTTCATAGACGACGCGTGAGCGGAACCAAATCGCCAGAAGTAGTTTTGCCACGGGAAACCGCCCGGGACGTTATTGACGTCGTGCAGAGGCGGCATGAGGAAATTTTGAACTGCATATGCGTTTTTATCTCCTGTTTCAAACAATAAATCCTGAGTGCCTTTGAGAGAGGCGCTGTTGTTGACGGCGTCGTAATCCTCAGCAGTTCGACCATAGCACCAGCGGAGAACGTCCGGGTCGTGCCCAACGTACATGGACTCGTTATCGCCGCGGCATTGAGCAACGCCGTTATAGGCTTTCGCGTCAACGAATTTTTCTCCAACCATGTATGTGTTGCTCAAACCGTCGACTACGTCGTTTCTGCCGATCTCGGTAGCGCAATAAAAAATACCGTTGTTTTTTTGACGATGGTTTGGGTTTTCCGGCCAGTTCTGTCCAGTTGTCAATTTTGGATCGAAATTCGGCTTGCCAGTATTGGGGAATGTACCGTACATGTTTTTCC
>JAZRTH010000275.1:0-4779 GCA_045651945.1 Thermoguttaceae bacterium | reverse complement strand
AGACGTGTTTGCCAGCTTCAACCGCCGCGGCGAAATGGATCGGGCGGTAATGCGGAGAGGTTGCCAGAAGGACAACGTCGCAGTTTTCGATAACGCCTTTGTAGTTATCGAAACCGGAGAAAACGGTGTCCTGAGTCGCCTTGCAGCGGGGATTGTCCTTGTATCGATTGAACGAACCCATAGCGTTTTCCGGGAACAGGTCGCCAAAAGCGGTAACGACGGTATTCTGATCCGCTTCCATCGCGTTTGCCAACGCGCCGTTTCCACGTCCGCCGCAGCCAACCAGACCGATGCGGAGGGTGTCAGAACCAGCCGCGTGAGCGCTGCGCGCTATGGAAAGCGTACTAACGGCAGCCGCGCCGACGGCGGCTGTCTTCAAAAAATCACGACGATTTGTCATTGTCTTCTCCTTCAAAAATTTAAGTGATTCATAAACTTACAAGACAGGGACTTTACCCAAATTCTCGTTATATATATTCTATTGTAACTCATTCGAAACTATTTTTCCAGAGATTCTGAAGGATTTTTTTAAATTTTTTTAAAAATTCTTACCGAAAAACTTGCAATTGCTAAAATTTTAGTGTATGATAATAGAAACAGGCAAGAAGCAAAACTAATGTTGAAAAGGGAAATATACAAATTTGCGCCGGCGTTTTCGCAGTTAGCCTTTTAGCTGTTCATTTGTAATCCGTTCTCCGTTTTGACGTTAATTGCTCATATAGCTCGTGAAATTGCATACTATCAGATTATATACGCTATAAATCGCCTGTATTTGAAGTTACGTTGACGTATTTAATAATATGAGTACTGAAAATATCCCGGCTGTCGGCATAGACTTGGGGACGACCTATTCCGTTATTGCCAAGTTGGATAATATGGGTCGGCCGATCACGCTGGTTAACGCAGAAGGCGATTTAACAACGCCGTCAGTCGCTCTGTTTGAGGGGAACGAGGCGATTGTCGGGAAAGAAGCCCTCAAGGCAATGGCTATCGAACCGATGGCTGTGGCGGAATGCGCAAAAAGAGACATCGGACACAAAGTCTTTCATAAGGTTCTGCAAAACAAGCAATATCCGCCGGAAGTTATCGAAGCCCTCATTCTAAATAAACTGCGGCGAGACGTCATCCCTCAAATCGGGAACTTTTCAAAAGTCGTTATCACCGTTCCCGCTTATTTTGACGAAGTCCGCCGAAAGGCAACTCAAGACGCCGGCTACATGGCAGGTTTGGAAGTGATGGACATCATCAACGAGCCGACTGCTGCCGCGGTCGCCTACGGGTATCAGCAAGGATTCTTGGGTCAAGGGTACGATCAGCCGCGCAACGTCATGGTCTACGACCTTGGCGGCGGCACGTTCGACGTTACGATTATGCGTATCGAGAACAACCAGTTCATCGCACTGGCAACGGACGGCGACGTTCAGCTGGGCGGGTACGACTGGGATCAGCGCTTGCTGGACCTGGCGGTTGACGCCTTCGTTCGCGAACATTTTATAGACCCTCGAGAAGACGAAGTCGCCCGCGGACGCCTTTGGAGAGAATGCGAAGACGCCAAACGCACTCTGACAAGCCGTCAAAAATGTACAATCAACTGCGAGTACAAAGGCAAATTCAGCCGAATTGAAGTTACTCGTCAAGAATTCGAACAGGCAACATTGGATTTGGTCGACAGAACCCGGTTCACAGCAGAGCAAACGCTGCGAACGTCCGGTTTAAGCTGGGAAGATATCGACCGCGTTTTGCTGGTCGGCGGTTCTTCCCGCATGCCGATGATTCGTTCCATGCTTCAGCAGATTTCCGGGAAAGTTCCAGACGCAGGCGTCGCGGCAGACGAAGCCGTTGCACAGGGAGCTGCTCTGCACGCTGGTCTTATTCTCGACCAGAACATGGGCAACCCCGGCGCGTTCCAAATCCGGAACGTCAACTCGCACAGTTTGGGCGTTATCGGCCGAGACCCGCAAACCGGGCGTCGCCGCAACGGAATTATCGTTCCGCGCAACACCCAATTGCCAATTACCGCTCGACGTATTTTCAAAACGTCCAAGCAGGATCAAAAATCCGTTATGGTTCAGGTTGTAGAAGGCGAAAGCTCCTCTCCGGACGATTGCACCTATATTGGTCAATGCACCGTTACGGGACTTCCGCCCAATCTCCCGCCTGGCTCTCCGATTGAAGTACTGTTCGATTACGACCCCAGCGGCAGACTTCGCGTCCGCGTTTCCGTCGCCGGTCGACAAATTGAAACGGAATTCACTCGAGAAAACAGTTTGTCCAAAGAACACCTTGACGGCTGGCGAATGTTTATTTCGCAAGAGCCGCCAACAGATTACTGTTAATCTTTGGCAGCGCAGTCGGGAGAATTTCCCGCTGTTGTAAAAAAGTCGCTCATTTTCATAAAAAATCGATTTTTTTGAAAAAAGAACGCTAACCCCCCTTTGTTAAAATGGGAAATAGAGTAAAATAAATAAAGTATTGTAGAAAAGTTTCGGCTGACGTTTGGGGGAAGCCAAAATATTTTTCCTGTAAAACACCGTTTGATTATTCGTAGAATAAAACGTATTTTTAAGAGACAATATTATTTCAGGCGTTTCCCCCTTGGTATTCCCGTAACACTCAAACGGGCTTTTCAGTTTCGCCAAATAATATTCCTGTATTAGGGACTCCCCTATTAACACAATTTAGAATTTCGGAGGATTCACCGTCATGTTTAGATGTTTAACTTGCGGATCGCTGGGAGCGTTATTGATTTCCGCTCTTCTTCTTGCCCTTTATGCTGGGTCTGTCACAGTTGTACCCACCAGCGTTGCGAACGTTGCCGTCGCTGCCGATGATGCGGCTGCCGACGACGCGCCCGCTCCGAAAAAGGAAAACTTCCTCGTCTGGCTGTATCAGGCTTTGGGTTGGAAATACTGCATCGCGTTCGGCGTCATTTCGTTCCTGTTCATCGCCTTTGTCTTCAAGTACTCGTTCTCCATGCGTCGAAGCGTTTTGATGCCTGACGAGATTGTCGAGGGCTTTGACGCAGAAATCCAGGAAAAGCATTTTTCTGAAGCGTACGAACTGGTCTCCAACGACGAATCCTTTATGGCTCAGGTTTTGGCAGCCGGTTTGCCGCGTTTGCAGCAAGGCCGCGACGCCGCTCAGAAAGCCATGGAAGACGTTATTACTGCAGAATCCATGAAACTTGACCATCAGCTTTCCTACGTAGGTCTGATTGCTGCCGTTGCCCCGTCAGTCGGGTTGCTCGGTACGGTCGATGGTATGGTCGCGTCCTTCTCCGTTATTGCTAACTCCGCCAGCACGCCGAAACCGTCTGAGTTGGCAAAAGGTATTTCTATGGCTCTTATTACGACCATGGTCGGGTTGATCTTCTCGATTCCTGCGTCCATCTTCTTCGCCCTGATGAAGAACCACATCAACAAGATCATCTTCGACATCAGCGTTAAAGGCGAACAGTTCATGGATCAGCTGCTCCGCGGCGGCAAATGATTTTGAACGTTGGACTGTGGAAATAACACAATACGGAACCCGGAGCCAGTCCGTCTGCCTTGCAGGCGGCGGTTCTAAAAGGTTCTGTATTTTCCGCGAACCATTAACCTCAATTTAATATCATGGCAAAACCAAGACCACAAGAAACAGCCGAAGCTGACATGACGCCTATGATTGACATGACGTTCCAGCTGATTGCCTTCTTTATGGTTCTGATTAACTTTACAGAAGCCGATCAAAACCAGGCAATCAACCTGCCGTCAAGCGAACTGGCAAAGACTCCAGACTTCCCCCCGGAAGGTCCGGTTACATTGCAGGTTGAGAAAAACGGCAACGTGATTTATGGCATTCAGACGGCAAAAGATTTCGAGTTGAAAGACCTCGAAAAGATGCTCAAAGACGAGTATACTCAGCGTAAGTTAATTGGGAAAGACCCCAAACAGTCTACGATTATTATTCGTGGCGACAAAAATGCCAAAACCGGACGTATTCAACAGGTAGTTGGAGTTGCACAGAACGTTGGGTATGAAAAGTTCGTACTTCGAGCCAAAGAAGTTGCCGCAAAGTAACAGGAGGACGCTATGGCAAGAAAAACTAGAGAAAACGAAAAACTCAATATTAACATGACCCCTATGATCGACATCGTATTCCAGCTGTTGATCTTCTTCGTCATGTCGTTCAAGATTGTTACTCCGGAAGGCGACTTCAGCGTTAAAATGCCCATGGCTCCTGCAGAAGGGAAAATGAGCGAAGATTCAACCCCGCCGCTGCCGCCGATTGCGATTCGACTTAATGCTTCGACAAACGGTCAGTTGCTCGAAGTTCAGTGCGGCGCTCGCAACCTCGGTCGAGGCGAAGCGGGATTGGTCAACCTCCGAAAGTTCATTCTTCAGCAGGTTGCGCCCAAGGGCGGTCGTCCCAATCCTGAAGTTGCCCGGGAACAGGAAATTGAACTCACGTGCGATTTCAGACTCAAATACGAATACGTTATTAAATGTATTTCGTACGTTACCGGCTATCGAGAAGGAAACGAAGTCGTCCGAATTGCAGAAAAGATCAAGTTTGCCGCTCCGGTTGGAAACTGATTTGCAATCTTAAACAAATAAACATGCGGAATTCAGGTCGTCTGGCTTCAGACGACCTGTTTTTTTATAGAGACGTTGTAACAAAGACGAGATAAAAAATAAAATCGTAGCCCACGCCTTTAGGCGTGGGAAACTGATATATAAGATTATTTTTTCGCGTAAAATCTCATTCTCAGTCCCACCCCCCCCTTTGGGGGCGGGAGCT
>JAZRTH010000274.1:0-1904 GCA_045651945.1 Thermoguttaceae bacterium | reverse complement strand
GTATTAGTCCCGATTGTGTTCTTTGTGTTCTTTGTGTTCTTTGTGGTTTAATTTCTTCGGCGGCAGGGGACTGCCGCGATCCGGGCTTATCGCAGTCGTTCAGCGGGTCATTGGACAAGGCGGCGTCAAGCCGCCGCAGTCCCCGCGCAAGCGGCTACTCTCAAGAAAAAATAAAGCGGGAGTTTCCTCCCGCTTTAAGCGTAACTACGCTCGTTTCACTCGCTTCGTTACCGCCTTTCATCCATTGGCGAAATCAATGCGGTATCGTTATTCCAGCGTTTCGGTTCGCCTTACGGCGAACTGCGTAATTCCGCTCCCGTTGGCCGCTTCATTACCGCCTTCCATTTTTTACCCCTCGCAGATAACCCGGAAGCCGACGTTGTAGACGCGCTGGTAGGTCGGGAAGCCGATTCTGTACCCGTTGCGGCATTGAGCCGGGCGATCGTTCCAGCTGCCGCCGCGAGCGACTTTTTCCGTATCCAGGTTGCCGGCGTTGCGACCGTCGTTGGCGTTGTACGGATAGGCTTTGTAGTCCGACTGCGTCCATTCAGCAACGTTGCCGTTCATGTCGTACAGACCCCACGGGTTGGGCATGTATCGGGCGATTCCCTTCGAGCCGTGGTAGCCGGCGCGCTGCTTTTCGTACAGGTCAGCGTCCCAGCCGGGAACCATCTGGTTGTCGGACTGGTCAACGACGCGCGGCAGATACGTCTGCCAGAACGCCGGGTTGTTGACCGGCTGCGGGTTGACGCCTGTTACAACGAACAGACGCATGGAGTTGTCCGCCATGTTCGCCTTGTCGCCGAACTGAACGTCGCACTCGAACAGACGACCGTTGTCGTTCTTTTCGGCTTTGCCCATGCCGTCAGACCACCAGAACGGTTTGTCGGTTCCGGCTTTCGCCGCCCATTCCCATTCGGCTTCGGTCGGCAGACGGAACTTCTTACCGGTCTTGGCGGAGAGCCACTTGCAGAACTCGTTGGCTTTCTGCCAGGAAACACGGATGACAGGCTGATCGTCGTGGTTGGCGGGATAGCCGCGGTGAACGTGGTCTTTCCATTGCTGGTCGATGAAGTTGCTTTCGTGAGTCGGGTCGAACTGATGGAACATCTCGTTGGTAACTTCAGTCGTTCCCATATAGAACGGTTTTTCAATCACGACTTCGTTTCGATTCGCTTCCGGACGCTTTTCGGAATCGTCGCCGATAACGAATTTTCCGGACGGGATGTAAACCATATCCATCTTGACGCCGTTGCCGAGGTCGATTGACTGCGTCTTCGGTTCGTAGTTATTGACAACCGCTTTCAGACCGGTGGGATTCTTCGTATTGGGCGTTTCCCACTTTTCCGGCTTGACGAAGTCCGGACGCGGAACTTCATCCATAACCGCGCCCTCTTCGGGATAATCGTCAACGTTGGCGTAGAGAGCGCGGAGTTCCTGCGTTCTCTTTGCCATCGTTTGAACCTGCTGCAGACGTCCGCCCATGGTTGACGTTGCCACTTCAGACCACGTCGCGTTGTACGGCATGTTCATGTCGATCCACAGCGCCAGCTCGCGAGCAGCGGTATCGTCCAGTTTGACGTTATAATGGTTGCCGTCGCGCAGCATTTGCATCAGCGGAGACGTATTATAGTAGTATTCCATCGGATAGAACATGTGCGTATCCGATTCCGGTCCCGGACGGCGCAGGAACGGCATCAACGCCCAGTACGAGTTCCCCAAAGCGCGAGGACCGGGGGCGATGTCTTTGAAGTTCGGACGGTTCGGCTTCGACCCGTCGTGACAGCCGACGCAGTATTTGTCCAGAACGGGCTGAACTTCTTTCTTGAATCCAACCGGACGTTTCGGACCGTTAAACTCGACGATTCTGTCGGGAGCGCGGCGCGCCGCCATGTTGAACTTCG
>JAZRTH010000273.1:0-7529 GCA_045651945.1 Thermoguttaceae bacterium | reverse complement strand
AACGGAACAGACAGACCAGTATCAAACCGATGATTAAAAACGCCGTTATAAATCTGATTTTCAGGTCGTCGAGAAGCTGATTTTGCGCTTTGTAGACAACCGGGACGCCGCCTGTTACAATGAACTCCGGCATGGTCAGCGGAAGCGGAGCGGTTTTCTTGCTCGACGTTTCAGAATTGTCTGTCGGAGCGTGTTCATTTGTTTGCGCGGGTAAATCAGGATTGGCGCCGTCGTCAACGACAATATCCGGAACGGCGTCGGCGTCAACGGGAATCGCAGCAGCGTCGTCAACCGTAATTCCTAAACCGGCGTCGGCGTCAACAGGAATCGCCGCAGCGTCGTCGACCGTAATTCCTAAACCGGCGTCGGCGTCAACAGGAATCGCCGCAGCGTCGTCAACCGCAATTCCTAAACCGGCGTCGGCGTCGACAGGGATGTCCGGAACGGCAAGATCCTCTTCAGAAAGAGTCGGAATATTATCAGCAGGAACGTTGGGTTGATTATTTTCCGCCGGAAGATCGGTATTTTCGTTGACAGACGGCTGTTCTGTCGTTTCAACCTCGTTTTTCGTCGGCGTTGAAAGTTGTTCTTTAATATTTGTAACAGCGTTAGTTACAGATTTCTCGTCCCAGGGCGTGATTTCCGAAAAAGCGGCATCGAATTTATCTGCATTTTCCTTGACTTTATTGAGTTCCTGTTCGATAAATTTCCCCTGTGAAAGTACCGCCGATTCCCCGGAAGCCGTTTCGGAAATGAAAATGGAATCGTCTGCCGCCGTTACAGGTGATACTGTTTCAACAGCAGGCGCCGGGATCGCGTTTTGACCGGCTTTCTCAATCTGTCCTTTGACAATGTCTTTAATCTGCTGAATAATTGGACCGTAGTCAATTCGTCTCATTGCAAAGGTGCGAACGGTAATTCTCCAATACTGATTGCCGTCCATTTCCTTAAAATAACCAGACTGAGTAAATCCTTCTTTCACCGAGTCAATTTTTCTGTTGAGCAGCCGCCGCGCCGCCGCCGTTCTGGCGCCGTAAGACGGAATCTCCGGAATGAAGTTCGTAATGCTGATAATTCCAACGTCCTTCATGCTGCTTTTGAGAGTGTTTGTAACGTCGCGAACGAAGCACAGACGGTCAAAAATCTGCTCGTTTTCTCCCTGCGGCCAGGTGAACATGACTTCAACGGGAATCATGGGACCGAACTGGTCTTCCACCCAGGTGTAGTCTTTAATCGGCTGAGTATAAGAACGCAGCATGGAGTGAAGCCCGATGCTGGTTCTGATATGCGCCGCGCCCATAAAGCAGACAACGGCAATTATCAGCGACACCGCCAAAACCAGATACGGAACCCGGCTTACCCACGGATAGAACATGCGTTCCAGAATGGTTGCCAAGTCCCATTTAGTCTCTTTCTTTGTTAAATTCTTCCACGACATAATCGGGAAAGAGATGTAATAAATCGGCAGGAAAATCAAAATAATCGAAACGGAGATTGCCAACGCTGTTGAAGAAACCATTCCAAACTTTCGGATTGGAATAAGCTGACTGCTCAAAAACGACAGCAGCCCGGCGATAGTTGTAATAATCGAAATGAACGTTGGAACCAACGCCGTTTTCAGCGCGGCGAACATGGCGTCGTGCGGGTCGAGTCGGGTAATGGCGTCTCGATAGTAGTTTGTCAGGTGAATGCCCGCCGACATCGAAAGCACAAACGTCAAGTTGACCGACAGCATCAAAATGGAGTCAAACTGAATGTTAAGCCAGTAAATCAACGCCAAACACATCTGCTGGTTCATAAACGAAACCAGAAAGACCGTTATTGCCGCTCGCCAGGAACGGAAACATAAAAACGAGATGAAAATCCCGATTATATACGACGCCACGTTCATCTCAACCAGATGCGTACGGCAGATCGAGTCGATAGCGACCGAGTCCAGCGACGGTCCGGCAGCGTGAAACGTTGACATATCCAAACCAAGCGACTCTGCTATTGTCCATAACCCGTTAATCGCGTCAGGACGGTACTTTTTGCCGTCGTTGGAAAGCATCGCAATAAGGCACGTTTTGCTGTAGTCGGACGAAATGAGAAACCCCTTCATTCGTTCGAGGATTTCGTCCTCTTCAAGATCCATACTATCCTGAGAGAGCTGTTCGTAAACGTCCTGACCTGTTACAACTTCGTGATAAAGAACGCGCTGTTCCCCGTCAGAAGTCGGCTGCGGCGAAAGAAGTTTGTCTTTGAATTCCTTTACCTTCGGCGAGTCCAGCGTGCAGTCGTCCCAGCTGATAAGCAGAATCTCGTTTGCAGCAAAGATTCTGCCGAATTCCAGAAGCTGCTGCGTTTCCGGGAACCTTTTGGGAACCCAGTCTTCGACTCTGTTTTCTGTATGTCCCCAGGTGTTTTTGGCCCCGTAAACGATAAACGGAATCGCGGCGACAAGCAGCGCTATCATCAAAAAACGACGATTAATCAACGCTCTTAAAACAGCGTATACAATATCAGTAGGAATAAGCTTTTTCAATTTAACCGCCTTCGGATGCAGGGATTGATAATTCCTTTCCCGGAAGAGAAGCCTGCTACTTTCTTCCAGAAACAACTTTTTATAATATAATAGCAAATTATCCCGATTTGTAAAGACGGATTGAGCCCTGTAAAGACCAATCGAGGAGCGCTTTTCAGGATTATAAAAATAGGAAAAAGGACTAAAACAGGCAGGCTTGTTGTGAGTGAAAAAATACGAACGTCTCGCACTATGCGCAACTGGCGCAGATGTTACATCTCCAGAAAAGCTGAGCGCTTTGCAGGCTTTGCGTTCTTTACAAAAAGATGTTAGAAGCAATCGTTCTGTTCTTGTTTTTTCTGAAAAGCGATTAAAAACGATGGACGTTGAACCGACGCTTATAATCCCAGACATTTCCGCATGAACGCGGCTTCGGCGTCCAAGCCGTTTTCTGAATAGAACTTTTCCAGTTTTCGCCAGCGGGCGGCGCAATCGACTTTTGTCGCGAAAATAAGCTTTCTCAAACATTCAGGACAAAGATACAGCGGCGTTTCGTCCGCTTCTTCCAGCGAATTGACGCCGTTCATGTTGCACTTGTAAGCAATGCAATGCCGCATGGAAAACATGTGTCCGACTTCGTGAGACGCAATGCGAAGCGTTCGCCGCAAAACGGTTTTAGCTTCGTCGGGATTGTCTGGATTTCCGTTTCTCGCCAGCGACCAGACGCCGACTCGCTGTTTGTACATGGCGTATCCAAAACAGAAGTTCCATTCCGGCGCGGGAAAGAGGTCGTCTGCCGTAAAGGCGATGTACGCTGCGGCGTCTGCCGAACAGCGGGGCAGAAGAACCTTCTCGCAAATGTACGTTGCGTTGAACTGACGCTGCCCCATCGGATGAATGCGCCGGGCGGAAATCGGAACGACAGAGGCGTCCAGCGGCGGCAGGGTTTGAGTTTTCAGACCGTAGAACAAGCCGAGATATTCTACCGCTTTGTCAACAACGGCTTTTTGAGAATCGGACATGCGTCCTAAAATCTGAACGTAGATTACTTTTCTTTTGGCGGTTGCAACGGCAGGACGTCCGGCTTTGTATTGAGAAAACGTTTGTCCTGGCTCTTTTTGCTCGTATTGCCAGGAGCCCGGCTGCGGTTCTGGAAAAGGTTGAGCGATTGACTTCAGCTCGTTAAACGTCAACGGTTTAGCCGCCTGAGCGCAGTCGGCGCCAATGCCAGCGCTGGCAGCAATGAAAAACAACAGAGCGATTGACGCTGAAAGCCGTGCTGAGTTCATTCTTCTGGTTCAACTGGCGGCGCAATAACCGGGGCGTCTGGGTGATTTTCGTTATAGATTCTCTGCCAAGATTCGTATTGAGGATCGCCGGGCTTGAACGTAAACGACGTATCAGGCAGTTTACGTCCTTGCCGCGTTTTGGAATGAACGCGAACCACCAGGACGCCGTCGCCGCGATGTATTATCGTATATGGAACCTCTTCGGTTGCAACTGTCATGTTTATTCAGGAATTGGATAATGGGATTTCAGAACATGGATTCTTTTTAATTTTCCTGCTCTGACGATTCTTCATAATTCATAACTTCATCTGCCAGGGCGAGGTAGTCAAGCGCGCCGGGGCATTTGGAGTCGTAGGTAAAAATATCCGTTCCGAAGCTGGGAGCTTCTGCCAAACGAACGTTTTTTCTAATATGCGTATTGAAAATTCGAGCGTTTGACCAAGGCGTGTTTCCGCCGTGCTGAACCTGGAAAAACTCTTCGACGTCTCCGGTTACTTCGCTTGTCAGCCTGGCGGAACCGTCGTACATGCACATGATGACGCCGGAAACGCGAAGTTTCGAGTTGAGCCGTTTACTGATCAGCTGAATCGTTTGAAGCAGTTTGGTCAAACCATGAAGAGCCAGAAAATGCGGCTGCATGGGAATAAACGTTTCCTCTACTGCAACTAATGCGTTGAGCGTCAAAACGCCCAGCGACGGCGGGCAGTCTATAATGAGGTAATCGTACGTCTCGCTATCTTCTTTGAGTTTATCTCGCAAAATCAGTTCCCGACCAACAACGCCGGAAAGCTCCATTTCCGCCGCCGCCAAATCCAAATCGGAACCGACCAGATGGAAATTGTCGTTGATTACGGTTTTCGCTGACGCCAAAGAAACGTCGTCCACCAGGACGTCGTAAACGGTATTCTTTTCTCCCGATTCCGTATTGACGCCTAAATGGAGCGTTGCGTGCGCCTGAGGGTCCATGTCGATAAGCAATACTCGTTTACCGGACATGGCTAAAGCCGCGCTGAGGTTGACGGACGTGGTCGTTTTGCCAACGCCGCCTTTCTGATTCATTATTGCGATGGAACGCATTGTATTCTTTTTTATGGTTTATCAACGGTTGCTCACTGGACTTCCTATACCTCCAATGTTTTAACTAATTCTACCACATTATTGATTTTGAATCAACATCAAATTTGAGTTTTTTTCCAAACTCATCCATCTGCCAAACGGCTCAACGGGGCAGAGTCTGGAGGCTGTCTTTTGCCGGTCGGTTCTCAGAAGTAAAAAAATATAAACTATTTTTTAAGAAAAAAAAGTTTATTACTCAATATTTTCTGATATTTTAGATATTTACAATTTTAATACGATGTAACTCTTTTATATTTATACAATTATATAATTTTTTGATAATTGTAAATTTATATCGAAAATGATGTAATTCCATTTATTTATGAATTATAATATAACTTTAGACGAAAAACATTATTTAAGGAGCAATAAAAGACGGATCTGTTCGTTATAGATTGATGAATAAATCGGAAATGGTTCCTGATGAAGAGCTTTTTGCTCAGTGGGTTAACGAGTATGGACCGCGGCTTCAAGCGTATATCCTGTCTCGAATTTACGATTCCGCCACGGCGGAAGACTTAACCCAGGAAACGTTTTGTCGGGCGTGGTCTGCTCGCAGTACGTATCAGGAACAGGGTTCTCCGAAAAAATACCTTTTTTGCATAGCAGAAAGGTTAATAATCGACTATCGACGAAAAAAACGCCCCTCGTTTTTCGAAAGCGACGAAGTTCAAAGCGCTTGCGAACCCGTCGATAAATCAGATTCCGCTGAACAAAAACTGGTTGCAGCAGAAAATATTCAGAAATTGCGTTCCGCGATGGAAACCCTTTCTGAAGTTCAGCAAAAAACGCTCATGCTGCGCTTTTACGGGCAATTGTCCTTTGCGGAAATATCCGAAATAATAGAAATGCCGTTGGGGACGGTTTTAAGCCATTGCCATCGCGCGCTGGAAAAGTTGCGCGGCATTTTGGGAGATATATATTAAATGAACAACAACATCAATCCTGACGAAGTTCTGTCTGACGCCGAGCTTGCCGCTTTGGAGGCGAAGATGTCGGTTATTACAGACGTCAGCCGTTCTGATTCAGACATGGCGCAGCTGTCGGAATCGGAACGCATTCAGGCGCAGACGTTTGATAAACTGATTAACCTTGCCAATGCGGGAATTGAACTCAAACCGGTTTCGTTTACGATTCCGTCGGTTTCTGCGACCGTTCCATCCCGTTCAAAGGTATATAAAAAGAGGGTTGCTGCGTTTGCAGCGGCGGCGGTAGTTTTATTGTCTGCGATTATACTGGCGCCATCGTATATAACCCGTATTACCAATCCCGGGACAGATTCAAGCAACAACGCTTTTGCAGATTCAGCTGCAAACTATTGGACAGACAGCTTCGACAATCAGCTTTCCGAATTTGAAGGCGAGATGATTTGTCTTTCATCCAATTACGACAATATGGACGTTGCTGTTGACAGCATGTACTACCTTGACGATTATTCCGAAGTTGGAGATTTTTAAAATGAAAAAGTTTTTATGCTTCATTTTCGCGATAGCTTTTGTTATTTCGGGCGTTGCCCTGGCAGACTCTCAGGAAAAAGAGCATGGCAGATGGTTTCCGTTCCCTGCAAACGCACCGGGCCCAAAACCTTCCAAAGCCCAGCAGCCGCCTAAACGAAATTTCCCTGGAATGAACAAACCCTCTAATCAGGGGCGGTTCATGGGCGAAAATCCTCACAATCATTTTCGCGATATTGAAAACATCAAGAAAAACGATCCGGAACGATTCAAGCTGCTTCAGAAAGATTTTGAGATGGATCGCCAAATCAAAGATTTGGTTCGTAAATACAAAGCCGAAACAAACAGCGAGCAGAAAGAAGTTCTTAAAAAGGAAATTACCGAACTGTGCACCAAACATTTTGAAGTTCGTCAGCAGCGCCGGGAACTGGATTTGGCTCGCATGAAAGCCTGGCTCAATCAAATTGAACAGGGCATTGAAAAGAGCCGCCAAAACAAAGACAAAATTATCGAACAAAGAATCAATTCTTTGCTCGACGACAATCTGGGAGAATTCTAAGTATAGGCAATTAATGGAAGGCGGTAATGAAGTGAGCGTTAGCGAACGGAATTACGCATTCGCCGTCAGGCGAACCTGACGACTAGATCAACTTTCCGGTTCGCCTTTGGTGAACTGCGTAACTCCACTCCCGTTGGTCGTTTCGTTACCGCCTTTCATTCAACTTTTTTTCTATTGCAAAACCATCGTAAAGAAGCCTCCGGTTCGTGCAATGCCAACGCGGCGATACGGCCCGAGCATGTTGGCGCGATGTCCGGGGCTGTTTATCCAGACGCGAACGGCATAAACGCCTGAGGAGCTTCCCATGAACACGTTTTCTGCAACTCCCGACGCTCCGCTATGGTACATCTGTTGCCGACTGCACATGTTGTTGGAATGCCATTTGGCGATGTTCTGTAAATTCTGGTTAAATTCGCACGGCTTCAAACCGTTGCGAACGCGGAATTTGTTAAACTCCTCAAACGCCAGAGCTTCCTGCGGATCTTTGAACGGAGAAGCGGGTTCTTCTTTTTTAACCTCTTCTTCTTTAGCGGCGTTGTCGTCTTTCTTGGCTTCGTCGTCTTTGGCGTCCTTCTGTTCTGCTTGAGCGACGTCTTGAACGTCTTTCT
>JAZRTH010000272.1:0-2547 GCA_045651945.1 Thermoguttaceae bacterium | reverse complement strand
ATATCATTTTGCGACAGGGGGGAAGGCTCACGCGGAGACGCGGAGGCGCGGAGGGGGGGATCGAAAAGCGATAATCCAAATTCTCCCCCCTCTCTCCTTGTCGAAATTCTGATTTGTAGTATTATATAGCAACTTCTTATTAGGGAATAGGAAATGGGGAATAGGGAATAGTAATTCGCCTTCGGCGACTACTCCCTCCGTGGGTTAAAACCCACGGCTACAAACATTGAACTGCTACGCAGTTCCAGAGGAACGCTATCGCGTCGGTTTTAAAAACTATTCCCTACTCCCTGGCGCAAAACGCTATTATTAGCAATTCCACCTTAATATACCATGTCAGAACAGCGCAAAGACCTGAGAAATATCGCCATTATCGCCCACGTTGACCACGGAAAGACGACCCTTGTCGACTGCATTCTTCGCGAGTGCAGCCAGATGCGAGAAGAAAAGCTGGAATGCAACCAGATTCTGGACTCCAACGACCTCGAACGGGAGCGAGGGATTACCATTTTGGCGAAAAATATCGCCGTAACGTACAAGGGAATCAAGATTAACATCATGGACACGCCCGGCCACGCAGACTTCGGCGGCGAGGTCGAGCGCGTTTTGAGCATGGCGGACGGCTGTCTGGTTCTGGTCGACGCGGCGGAAGGCCCGATGCCGCAGACCAGGTTTGTTCTTTCCAAGGCGCTGGCGCTGGGACTCAAGCCGATTGTTCTGATTAACAAGATTGACCGCAAAGACGCCCGGCCGCAGGAAGTCGTCAGCGAGATGTTCGACCTGTTTATCAACCTGGGCGCCAGCGACGAGATCGCCGATTTCCCCTATCTGTTTTCCAGCACAAAAGAGGGCTACGCGACGGCGGACCCAGACGTCCGAACCGATTCTATCGTACCGCTGCTGGACATGATTCTGGAAAAGATTCCCGCGCCGACGGTCGAGCTGGACAAGCCGCTGCAAATGCTTGTTACAACGATTGACTGGTCGTCGTTCGTCGGGCGAATCGGCATTGGGCGCGTTGCTTCCGGCACGATTCGCAAGGCTCAAAACGTCGTCGTGATGCAAAAAGACGGCGTCAACACGCCGGGCAAAATCGGTCAGCTGTTTACGTTTAACAACCTCGGCAAGACGGAAGTTCACGAGGCGGACGCCGGCGACATCGTCGCGGTAGTCGGGATGCCGTTTGTCGAAATCGGCGATACGATCTGCCCGCCAAACGACTTGAACCCCCTGCCCCGCATTCACGTTGGCGAGCCGACCCTGCGAATGACGTTCAGCATCAACACGTCGCCCCTGGCGGGCACGGAAGGGAAATATGTAACAACCCGAAATCTCCGCGAACGTCTTTTCCGAGAGCTGGAATCCAACGTCGCCCTTCGGGTTGAGCAGATTCCCAAGACCGATCAGTACGTCGTTTCCGGACGAGGCATTCTGCACCTGTCCGTTCTGATTGAAACGATGCGCCGCGAGCAGTACGAGCTGTCCGTCGGAAAGCCGGAGGTCATTTACCGACAGGTGGACGGCGTCGTTCAAGAGCCGTTTGAAACCCTGCTGGTCGAGGTTCCCTGTAACCTGACCGGTCCTGTCATGGAAATGGTCGGACAGCGCTTCGGCGAGTTTATCGAAATGACGCCCCGCGGCGACTTTACGCTCATTCGATTCTCGATTCCCTCTCGCGGTCTGATTGGCCTGAGAACCCGCATGCTGACCGCCACCAAAGGCACAGCGATTATCAACCATCAGTTCGACTGTTACAAGCCCAAAGTCGGCGAGATTCCCACGCGGCAGACGGGCGTGCTGGTT
Organism: Thermoguttaceae bacterium; assembly: GCA_045651945.1. Lineage (GTDB taxonomy): Bacteria > Planctomycetota > Planctomycetia > Pirellulales > Thermoguttaceae > RUG11551. Next base: position 744 of record JAZRTH010000272.1, on the reverse strand, counting down.
TCCAACGCTCCCGGCAAAGCAGTCGCCTTTGCTCTGGACGGCTTGCAGGCGCGCTCAGACCTGTTCGTTTCGCCCAACGACGTCGTTTACGAGGGCATGATTATCGGCGAGAACGCCAGATCCAACGACCTGGTTGTCAATCCGACCAAAGAGAAAAAGCTGACCAACCTTCGGGCGTCAGGCAACGACAAAAACATCATTCTAAAACCCGCGCGTAAAATGACGCTGGAAGAGTCGCTCGAGTTCATCGAGGAAGACGAGCTGGTCGAAGTAACGCCGAAGTCTATTCGTCTGAGAAAAATTCTCCTTACGGAAAACGACCGCCGCCGCGCTGCCAGAAACGCCCGCAACGCGGAAGAAGACCGATTAGCGGCGCTGGAAAACGAAGAGTAAATAAAAATCTCCCCCCAAAACGCCCCCTGTTGTTGGGGGCGTTCACCGCTTATCTGTTTGTTCTTCCCGCTTGAGAAATTGTTTTAGAGTACATTATCTAACAATATAAAATAGGTTTTTCTTATCAGGTTTTTTTCCTGTTCATCTGTAGGGCTGGCGTAGTTATAGTGTATAGAACCGCTTTTGTCTTTATATTTCAGCACCCAGCCATTCAAGGAATTGAACGAAAGACGCAGTGGAGTCCCCTTGCTTTCTGTGATCATGTTCAGACGTTCTCTCAAGCGAACAGGAACGTTTCCACCCCACCACCAATGTTTTGACGTCAAGAGAACCCAGCCGTCATATCTGGTG
>JAZRTH010000271.1:0-1405 GCA_045651945.1 Thermoguttaceae bacterium | reverse complement strand
CTGCCGACGGGCGTCCGGTCGTTTACACGAGCTTTTATCCGCTTTACGATTTCGCTCAGAAAATCGGCGGGGATAAAGTCCAGGTCCGCTGTCTGATTCGTCCGGGAACCAAAGCCCACGACTGGGAACCGTCGCCCCGCGATTTGGCGAACCTGTCGAAAGCAGACCTGTTCCTGTGCAACGGGCTGGGCATGGAACCGTGGATCAAAAACGCCGTCGACGCCATGGGGAACGTCAAATTCCAGGTCGTCGAAACCGCTCAGGGAATAGCCCCGATTACCGGCGGCGACTGTCATCATCACGAACATGGCGACCGTCACGAACATCACGACGACTACTCGGCGCCAGACCCCCACGTCTGGCTCAGCCCCGTCAACGTCAAGATTATCCTGAAAAACATTGCAGACGCCTTCGTTCAGCTTGACCCGGACAACGCAGAATACTATCAGGCAAACCTTCAACGCTGGACAGCCAAATGCAACGAGCTGGACGCGCAGTATCGGGAAGCGCTCAGCGACGCCCCGCAAAAGGAGATTGTCGTGTCCCATCAGGCGTTTGGATACCTGTGCCGCGAGTACGGCTTGACGCAAATCCCGATTGAGGGACTGACGGCGCAGTCCGATCCCGGCATGGCGCGCATGGCGGAACTGGTTAAAAAGATTCGCGACGACGGAATTACAACTGTCTTTGTCGAGTCCAGCCAGGACAGCCGCATTTGCGATGCGCTGGCGAAGGAAACCGGCGCCAAAGTCGACGTCCTCAACCCGTACGAAACCCTGTATCAAGACCAAATCCAGGCGGGAGACGATTACTTTTCCGTGATGACCCGGAATTTAGAGGCGCTGAGGAAGGCAGTAGGGAAGAGGCAAGAGGCAGTAGGCAGTAGGCAATAGGGAGTAGGGAATAGGGAATAGGGAATAGGGAGTAGGGAGTAGTTTCTCGCTACTCGCAACTCGCAACTCGCAACTTAATCATGCATTTCGACATCAAAAACCTGACGTTTGGCTACAACGGCGACACCGTTCTCAATAACGTGTCGTTTACCGTTGAACAGGGAGAATGCGCCGCGATTATCGGCGGCAACGGGGCGGGGAAGAGCACGCTCATGAAACTCATTCTCAACGAGCTGACGCCAGAGCAGGGCGAGATTCTTATCGACGGGGTTTCGACGCGAGAGTATCGACAATGGTGGAAGATCGGGTACGTCCCCCAGAACTGCTTTACCCTCATGGACAGATTTCCCGCGTCGGTTGAGGAAGTCGTCTTTTCAGGGATGTACCATCGGCTCGGTCTGCTGAAGTTCTTTTCGTCACAGTATCGCAAAACGGTCGAGGAGCTTCTCGACGCGGTTGGGCTTCTTCCGTTTGCGAAAAGCCCGGTAAACAAACTGTCGGGCGGTCAGCAG
>JAZRTH010000270.1:0-4389 GCA_045651945.1 Thermoguttaceae bacterium | reverse complement strand
ACCGGCAGCGGCTGTATGCTTTCAGCGCTCACAACGGCGTTTGTTGCCGCGGAAAAGTCCGCTCAGTCCTGCGCCGCTGCGTTTGCCCTGATGGGCATGGCGGGAGAACGCGCCGTCGAGAAAATGAATCAAACCGAGTCGGGCAGCGCGTCAATGGGTAAGTTCATCATCGACGAAATCTACAAAGCCAGATGTGCTGCGGCTGATCCTCTTCCCGTTGTTACAGACGGCGCTTTGAACCGTCAGCGTCTGCGCGAATCGATGAAACTCTACGCGGTTACGCCATGCGGACTAAAAGACTCTTTGACGTCCGCCGTCGAGTCAGCTCTCAAGGGCGGTGCGACGTTCGTTCAGTTACGCGAGAAAGACCTCGACCAAGACGCGTTTCTCAAAGAAGCGTTGGAAGTCAAGGCGTTGTGCAAGCAGTTCAACGTCCCGTTTGTAATTAACGACAACGTCGAGATTGCCAAGCTGGCAGACGCAGACGGCGTTCATCTGGGTCAGGACGACATGCCGGCAGAACAGGCGCGGCAGATACTGGGAGCGAACAAGATAATAGGCGTTTCCGCCCATACGGTTGAACAGGCGCTCCAGGCGCAGCGCGGCGGCGCAGACTATTTGGGCGTCGGCGCGGTGTTCAACACGTCAACCAAGCTGGACGCTGAGCCAATGTCAAAAGAGACGGTCAAAGCGATATGCTCTGCCGTCTCCATTCCCGTAGTCGCCATCGGCGGGATTACCCGCGACAATCTGTTACAGCTTTCCGGCTGCGGACTGTCCGGCGCCGCCGTCGTCTCCGCTCTGTTCTCTCAACCCGATATAGAACAGGCGGCAAAAGAGCTGCTGGGGCGTATCGAAATGAGTATTGCTTGAGAGAAGCTCCCCTGTTGTTTTCTGCAGGTCAGTCCGTTCACGGATTTGACGGATTAAACGGATTTTCACCGATTGTTTTTTGGAAAAATAAGTTTGATTTATTTTAAACACGAAATAAGCGAAAAGTAGGAAAATTTTTAAGAGTTAAAATCTTTCGTCCTTTTTCGTGTATTTCGTGTTAAAAAATTTTTTGAGCTGGTAAAATGCCTGTCTTATCATTCACAGGGGCGAATCGAAATTACTCTTTGAATTCAAATGCAGACTTAATCGGCTTGCCGCGCCAGCAGTCGGGAGCGGTGAGCTGAAGAATCCAAGCGGCGGTCGCAGTGATGTCGTAGTTGACGACGACGTTTTCAATCTCGCCCTTCTTTACGCCTGCTCCGTAGATAAGAAGCGGCGTTTCCATGTCCTGCATGGTTTCGTGTCCGTGTCCTTTGCCAGTTCCGCCGTGGTCAGAAACCAAAAAGACGACAGTGTCCTTCAATCGGTCGTTGTCCTGAAGGTACTTGAGAATCTGTCCGACGTAGCCGTCCAGTTCCTGAACCTTTTTATGGTATTCTTCCGAACCCCAGCCGTATTTGTGCCCCTCAGCGTCCGGGTCAGTAAAGTAGACGAACGTCAAGACGGACTTCTCTTTCATGTATCCAATCGTCGTGTCGACCAATTGCTGGTATTCTTCCGGCGAAGGCGAGGTCTGCTTCTTTTGAATGAACTTTGTATGCGCTTCGTCCGGGAGTTCGTGAAGATTTTTGATGTTCTCCCACGTGTACGTAGACGCGGTCAGGGCGCCGGGGCGCTGTTGATGTACGACGGAGAAGATGTCCGGGAACTTGCCTTTGTCGGTCAAAACGCGCGACGGCAAATCCGGTTTGTCAGAACCCCAGGTTCGATATCCATGGAGTTCAGAACCGGCGCCCATGAGAATCGTCGCCCAGTTGATGGCGGAAACCGACGGGAGAACGCAGCGCGTCTTGAGAGTCCAGGCGCCGTTGTCTCTCATCATTTTCAGATTCGGAACTTCGTCCCAATTGACAAATGCGGAACCGTAGCCGTCCCAGCCCAAAATCAAAACGTGCTTCACCGGATTCGGCGCGGCTGCCTCCGCGTCCTGAGCAAACGCCTGTCCGACAGCGGCAAATGTAACGCAGCAAAACAGCGCAATAGCGATCAATCGTTTCATGACTTGCAAACCTTTCCTTTCTAAAATAAATCAATATTGATACAATCCTGAATTACAGTTGTCACAGAGCGATCGCTTGATATCCATAGCGGGAATCGTCCTGTTGACATTTTTTCATTATAGCACAAATAGAATTCGAGTGTACAGCGTCCCGCGATTTTTCGTCGAGGAATAAATTTTTGAATTCGAAAATTCGGGATTATTTGGGCTCTTGCGCTCAAAAAGCCCTTGAAAATAGGGACTTTTTTGAACTTTTTTTCAAAAAATTCGTATTTTTCGCGTTTTTTTTCGAAAAAGAGGCGTATACCGTATTGCAAAAAAGCGAAAATACGCTTTTAATAACATTATTCAGAATTTGCATTCGAGTGGATGCAAGGGTTGATGAATCGAGAATTCAGGCGTCAAACAAACGTTTCCGTCTTTCAACCCAATAAACATTTTTTATAGTTCTCTCGACAAGGATTGTTCAGGAGGAGTAATTATGGCTAAAGAAGCCGCTGCCAAAACCGCAGCCAAACCGTTGTCCAAAACCCAGTTGATCGCGGCGATTGCCGAATCCACCAAATTGTCCAAGAAGGACGTCGCCGCTGTCGTCGACGCTCTTAGCGATCAGATCAAAGCCGCCTTCACAAAGAAAGGCCCCGGAGTCTTCATGTTCCCCGGACTGTTCAAAATCGCCAAGAAAGAAGTTGCCAAACGCCCGGCTCAGAAAAACGTTCTCAACCGTTTGACTGGCGAAGTTCGCGACGTTCCCGCTCGTCCGGCGTACAACAAACCGCGCCTGACCGCCCTCAAGGCCCTCAAAGACATCGTCAAGAACGGCAAATAAGCCAATAAAACCAAATCGGTTTTACAAATAAGCGCTCGATATTCACTGCCAACGATTGGCGTAAGTATCGAGCGCTTGTTTTATGTATATTACGTTCAAATTATATTTGAATTTTAAGGGATTAAGAACGCAGAGACCGCAGAATATCCGCAGAATACGCAGACGGGCTAGGAATGTGGCGACGACGCCAACTTCGTTGTCTACGCCACCGACAAGGTCGGTTCCTGATTGGAAGTGGATATTGCCAAAACCGTCTTTTTCGGTGACAAAACCTCATCCTCTCGCCCGTGCGGCTTCGCACATTCCAGCCCGATAAATTATGATAAAAAACGCAAGCGGACATCGTGTCATAGCCTGAGAATCAGGCGTAGATGACACATGTCTGCTTGCTTCTGCGTTGTCTGCGAGGAGTCTGCGAACTCTGCGTTCAAAAATTAAAAACGCATGTATTCACAACCCCAAATTTATCGTGCGCGAACAAATCGTTATTCTCTTATTACGGAAGTCTCATAACAGGCGCGTCTTCGCCGGGCATGTCGTCCGGAACGGGAATAGTAACTTCGCCGGTTGCCGCCCATTCGGTTCCGCGAACAAACGGAACGATAAACGCAACGCTCTTGCACTGGATGCCGGCGTGTCCCATGGTAATATGGAATACGCGGCCTTTACCGTAGGAAATAACCATCAGCTGCGGTTCGTGACGACCGTCGCCCCACTGTTTCGGGTCAGCCCAGGCTGTCGCCAGAATTTTAACGTTTTCCGCCGGACCGCGAAGCTGTTCGTAAAGTTCGTCTCTGCAATGGCGGAACTTGAGCGGCAAGCCTTTCGTAATCGGGTGATCCGGATCGCGGACTTCAACGAGGAATTCGTGCTGAGCGCCGTGATTTCCGCCAGTTCCGTTGGTTTCGTGGTCGACAACCTGTTTGCCGTCTTTCCAGTACAGATACGGTCCGAAGGCTTTATTGCGTCCGCCCCAGCCGCCGACGGCGATCATCTTGTTGTACTCCGCCCAATTGGTAAACGAGTTGTCCGCCGCATGGAACGAGACCATTCCGCCGCCGTTTTTCATGTATTCTTCAAATGCCTTTTTGGTTTCTTCCGGCCAGTCGTCTCCGTTGTAGTTCATAACGATAACGTCGTACGCGGCGAAGTCCGGCTTGAACTGAGACATGTCTTGACCGTGTTCCGGCGACGTCGCAACGTCTACCGTAAACCGACCGGTGTCTTCCAGATCCTTTTTGAGAACCGGCGTCGTTTCGCGCCAGTTGTGGTTGTTCTGACCGTCAACAATCAAAGCCTTGAGCTTAGCCGTTTCTTCGGCGAAAGCCGTTGAAAAAATCAGCGCTGTCGCGACGGCGGCAAATACGCTCATCAACAATCCTTGACGAATTTTCATTTAAATACCTCACATGTAAAAATGGACTTTAGGGAATTATCGAAACGGATTAACGCGACCGATTCAACATTATATTGATATTTTAGTCAACCGGTCAGACAAATGCAACCC
>JAZRTH010000269.1:0-3492 GCA_045651945.1 Thermoguttaceae bacterium | reverse complement strand
CATTTTCAGCAGCTTTTCCGCACATGGCGGCGCATGGATCCCGCTAACGAAAACGTGGAGCTTAAACACGTCTCGTTCGGCACCGTTATGGGCGACGACGGCAAACCGTTCAAAACCCGTTCCGGAGACACGGTCGGGCTGGAAAGCCTGCTGGACGAAGCGGAATCCGCCGCGTGGAAAGTCGTCGAGCAGTCGCAGGCGTGTCAGTCCATGACGGAAGAACAACGGCGCGACGTCGCTCGAAAAGTCGGCATCGGCGCGCTGAAGTACGCAGACTTGAGCCAAAACCGCGATTCGGACTACGTCTTTTCCTACGAAAAAATGCTCGCCATGAACGGCAACACCGCAACGTACATGCAGTACGCCTACGCTCGCGTGAGAAGCATTTTCGACAAAGGCGGAATCGACGTCGAATCGTTCCGGAACTCCAACCCGGCTATCGTTTTGACTCAGCCGGCGGAACGGGCGCTGGTTATCGAGCTGTCACGATTTGAAGAAGCCCTGCTGTCCGCCGTTTCCGACTATCGACCCAATCAGTTGACGTCGTACTTGTTTGAACTGGCGGCGCGCTACTCCACGTTCTTTGAACGCTGCCCCGTTCTCAAAGCGGAATCGGAAGAAGCCAAAACAACCCGTCTGGCTCTGTGCGACCTGACCGCCAGAACAATCCAAAAGGGCTTGGAACTGCTGGGAATCGAAACGGTGGAAAGAATGTAGGGCGAGCCGGGGTGCGTAAGCCCCCGGAAAAACCGCGTAGCGGTTCTTTTATTACAAAATACGTTTATATAAATTCCGACGGAATTTCAAAAAAGCGTAACTGCGCTCCCGCTGGTCGCTCCGTTACCGCCTTTCAATCCCCTCTACTAACATGGAAGACCGAGAACTATACAACCAACTCAAAGCCGAGATTCGTCATCACGACGAACTGTATTACCTCAAGGCGACGCCGGAGATTTTAGACCATGAGTACGACGCGCTCATGCGTCAGCTCAAAGACCTCGAGGCGGCGCACCCGGACTGGGTTACGCCCGACAGCCCCACGCAGGTCGTCGGCGGCGTCTATCCTGAACCGCAAAGCGACGCTGCGCCCGCGCCGGAGGTGGAATACAATCTCTTTGGGGAGGTTATCGACCCGGAAAAGCCCAAAGCGCCGTCGAAGAAAAAGGCGGCTGAACGCATCGCGCCGGCGCCCGCTTCCCAATCGACAAAGCTCAACCGCGTCGTTCACGCCGTTCCGATGCTCTCGATTGACAACACGTATTCCGTCGGCGAGCTGGACGACTGGGCGATTCGAACGCAAAAGTATCTTTCCCAGCGAACGTCCAACGATAAAATCGAGTGGGTTGTCGAACCGAAAATTGACGGCGTTTCCGGCGCGCTGATCTACAAAAACGGAACTCTGTTACAGATGGTAACTCGCGGCAACGGTCAGGAAGGCGACGACGATTCCGCCAACGCCTGCATGCTGACAAACGTTCCGCAGACGCTCCAAATCGACTACGCGTCCGCGCCGGAACTCAAGGAGCTGGACTCGATTGAAATCCGCGGCGAAATCTTCATGACAAACGATAACCTGGTTGAGCTGAACCTGATTCGTGAGAAGGAAGGCGAGCCGCCGTACGCCAACACGCGCAACCTCACCTCCGGCAGCATTTCTCTGGGCTACGACGACAAAGGACAGGATATTTTATCCATCGACCCGAATCAGTTTGACAATCCCTCGGACAGAAACAAACTCTTGCGGGATCAGGAAAAAGTTCGACTGGAACGCTCTCGGCGCAAGCTGGGATTTTATTGTCACAGCATCGGGCGCACCGACGGACTGCCAGTCAAAACGCACATGGATTTCCTCAACCTCGTTTCGACCTGGGGGCTTCAGCCGACCCCGATGGCGGCGGTTTTCGACTCCTTCGACAAGGTCAAACAGCATTGCGAAACGATGATTGAAAACCTCGACCAGTTCGACGTCGAAATTGACGGGCTGGTAATCAAGGTCAATTCGCTGGCGCAGCGGGAAATTCTCGGAACGACGATGAAGTCGCCCCGCTGGGTTATTGCGTACAAGTTCCAAAAGTACGAAGCCCCGACAACCGTGCTGGACATTCGCGTTCAGGTCGGGAAAAACGGGACGATTACCCCCGTTGCCGATGTAACGCCGGTGGAAATTGCCGGGACGACGGTCAGCCGGGCAAGCCTCCACAACTTCGACCAGATTGCGGAAAAAGACATCCGCGTCGGCGACGTCGTCATCATGGAAAAGGCAGGCAAGATTATTCCCCACGTCGTTCGAGCGGAAAAGCATTTGCGAAAGCCGGACGTTGAACTCCCGCCGTATCAGCCGCCAACGCATTGCCCGGTCTGCGGCTCCCCGCTGGTTAAAGACGCTGATACGGTTTTCCTTCGCTGCGTCAATCCAGACTGTCCCGCTCAGCTGAAGGAAAAAATCCGATTCTACGCAAGCCGAACCGCGATGGACATCACCGGCTTGGGCGACAAAAACGTCGAGGCGATTGTCGACGCCGGGCTGATTGAAACCTTCGCCGACATCTACCGTCTAAAAGACAGACGGGCTGAACTGATCAACGTTTTTTACAAGCCGACGGACAAGGACTTGGAAAAGGCGAAGGCGGCGGGAACGGACTGGGCGCCCAAATCCACCGCGACGGTCGACAACCTTTTAACGGCGATTGAAAACAGCAAATCCCGCCCGCTGTCGCTTCTGATTACTGCGCTGTCGATTCAGCACGTCGGGAAAAAGACGGCAACAATTCTCGTTCGGAAGTTCAAAACAGCAGAAAATCTGCTTTCCGCATCCGTAGACGAGCTGTCACAAATCAACGACGTCGGTCCGACCATCGCTGCGTCCGTTTGGAACTTCTTCCATCTCCCCGACGGTTCCGACGCTCACGGCGCAACAGTTCTTAAAGAACTGCTCGATTTAGGCGTTTCTCAAGTTGAATCCGTTCCGGAAGAGGACAACGACAACGCAACATCTTTGGAAGGACAGACGATCGTTGTAACAGGAACGCTGGAGAAGTTCACGCGTCAGGAGATTGAAGATTTAATTGTCAAGCTCGGCGGCAAAGCGTCGTCGTCCGTTTCCAAAAAGACGGCGTTTGTCGTTGCAGGTAAAGAAGCGGGCAGCAAACTGACCAAAGCACAGCAGCTGGGCGTTCCTGTTTTGACGGAACAAGAATTCCTGGACCGAATCGGACAAGAGACAGAGTCGGAATCCGGATTATTGAGTGAGGAATAAGTTGTAACTCAATTAAACTAAATACGTTACGTTTGAATTTCTGGATATTTTTTCAAATCCTCAATCAATCCTCTTTGAACAGTTCGCCTTTGGCGCTCTATCAAAAGTAAAATGTCAATTTTAATAATCTATATTGTTATTTATAAATTTTATTTTCTTTTGATTGCAAATTGAAAATTTTAGTGTATAATATATTTGGAATGTTGTAATGTGAATATTTACACCAAATCGGTTTT
>JAZRTH010000268.1:0-19398 GCA_045651945.1 Thermoguttaceae bacterium | reverse complement strand
CCGACCATTCTGACGTCGACGGCAGATTTCTGGCAATAATCGGTTTTTCGACCGCGAGATATTCCAGCATTTTCAGCGGCTGAATTTGACGTGTAACTTCAGTATCGGCGTACGGCATAATCAAGACGTCCGATTCCATGGCAAGAACAGGAAGCTGGTTGTACTCGACAACGCCGTGAGAATAGACGTTGCTGGGCGCAAAAAGCTCTTTGAAAGGATTCGCCGTCGGTCCGACAAAAATAAACGAATCTTTTGGAAACGCCTTCGCGCAAGCTGTTACAATCTCGGGATCAAGACGCTGGTCAATCAAGCCCCAATACAAAATCTTTCGCCCGGGATACTGTTTCAGAAGCCGTTTGGAACGGGGACGGCGGAGAAACTGCTCGTCAAAACCATGCTGAAGAAGCATGCTGGTGCGACCCGTTTGCTGAGCAATGCGGCTTTGTAACGCTCGCGAGACGCAAATAATCGCGTCGCATTTTTCGATAAGCTCCGATTCCATGTCGCGCAATGGTTTGGCGTCCATTTCCGGCCAGCAAGACCAGTCGTCAACGCAGTAATACACCCATCGGTCAACGGGAAGTTCGCCAATCAAGTCGCTGATATACGGAACCGTTGTAATTCCAATCACCTGCCCGTCGTGCTTTTCCAGTTCAGGAACGATCTGCTTAACCAAAAGGGATTTATTGATTCGCCGCCGGGTTTTCCCTCCAAAGGACGGCAGCATTTTGGGATTGAGAACAATCGGATTAATTCGCCCAAAAGAATCTGACGCAGACGTTCCTCTGCCCTTCGACGCTTTTATCCAGCTGACGGCTTTCTCAAACGCCCGGCGAATCGTAACCCAGTTGAACCTTAACGCTCGCGTTCCAATCGTATTGACCCAAACGACGTCGTAACGATCCAGCAGACGTTTAATCAAATGCTGACAGCTGGACGGATGCCGTCCCCAGTCGTCAGAAAAAACCAGCAGGAGCGTTTTGGAATCTGTCATTTTATTCGTAATATGAAACTCATTTGGTCAACGAATCGTACAACTGACAATATGCTTCGTGCATTTGCCGCTGAGTAAACATTTCCAGCAGTCGAGCGCGGCCAGCTTCGCCCAGCCGGGCAGCCAGTTTTGGTTCGGTTGCCAACAAGTGCAGAGCTTTCGCCAGCGAGGTCGGATTTCCAACCGGGGCGACGAACCCCGTCTGACCGTTGACAACAACCTCTTTACAGCCGCCGGCGTCTGTTGTTACAATCGGAAGCCGAGCCGCCATTGCTTCCAAAAACGTTACAGGAATTCCCTCTGAAAGGGACGTCAGCAGAAAAGCGTCCGCCCCCTTGAGAAGTCGGCTGACGTCGGATCTGGCTCCGGCAAAAATAACGCCGTCTTGAAGGTTGTGTTGACGTATTGCCCGTTCGATGGCGTTCCGTTCCGGACCGTCGCCAACAAGAAGCAGACGAACGTTGGGAACCGTCTGTTTTAACGCCTCGTAGGTTCTCAACGAGGTGCGAATATCTTTAATCGGGTCAAGCCGGGCAACCTGAATTATCGTAAAAGCGTCATTGGGAATATTGAATTCGCGTCGAACGGATTCTCGCGCATCATTCTCGTTTTCGGAGCGAAGGTTGTCGTAAACGTCCGGGTCGATTCCGTTGTAAATCACCTGAATTCGTTTGCCGGGATAGCCCTCTTTTTTCTGAAGCGCTTCCTTGACCCGTTGTCCGACAGCGGTAAGAATGTCGTCGCGTCGATACAAAAATCGATTAGCAAGCCGACGTTTCCAGCTGACAACGTCCGGATAAAACCGTCCATGTTCCGTCAGCAGGATTTTCGGGTTCTTCTTTCGCCATCTCGCCAACGACGAATAAAAATACGGCGTGCATTGATGAGCGTGAACGATGTCTATTTTGTACTGTTCAAACAGATTCGCCAGCCGTTTGACGCAGTCTCTGTCCAAACCGGGCTGACGGTTGAGACATTCGACTTTGTATCCCTTATCAATCAGTTCCTGCGCCATCGACCCGGCATGGACGACGTCTTGAGCATCCAGACAAAAGAATACAAATTCATACTTGCTGGCAAGGTCAGGGTCAGTCGCCAGGCGATACGCCAGCGTCTCCGCCCCGCCCCAGTTGAGCGTATGAACAAATTGACAAATTCTTTTCATCCCAGATACCATAGCGTCTCCAAAGTCCAAAAGCCAACGAACGTTCCAACAATTAAAATACCGGCTATCAACGACGGAATCTGTCGGCGAGTAAAATCAAAACCGTTATCTATTATGTATGTAACATAAGCCGCGCTGTACAGGCACAACAACGGCGTCAGCGGCAGATGATAACGCGAATGAGCAAACACAAGCGAATGAACGCCCCAAAACAGCCCGACGACGCACAAAAACAGCAGATGAACGCGCCACAATTTCGGCGGGGCAAAAAAGACGCCAAATACCGCTGTTGTAAAAACCAGAGCGTAATACAGCATGACAACCCCTGCAACAAGAATCGACATCTGTTTGCTGTCCTCTGAATTCATTCCCTGAACGTCCCCATGAGCAAGCAGCGCCGCAGTTGAACGTTCCAACTGCCAGAAGCACAGCGCTTTCATTCCAAAACGCTGCAGCGTCAAGCCGGGGTGTGACGCCATAAACTCTTTGGCGTACTTGCCCGCCATTTTGTCTTTTTGTCCCTGCGTCATTGGGTCGACGTTTTCGTACTTTGTCTGCAGAACGCTGTACCAGTTCTTCTCGCCTTCCTGATGAATGGCGTCCCAGGAACGGTACAGAGGCGTGTACTCGTAGTTGCCCATCATGAGATTCCGCCCTGACATGCAGTCGATAGCCGTCAGCGTCTGCTGCAGATTCGTATTCCGAATAACCCATGGCGCAATCACCGCCGCGCTGACAAACAACGCAACGACGGCAGAAGAAAGGCGAATCGTCCATCTCGATTTTTGAAAAAGGAGAATATACAAGAACACGCACGGGATTGCAAGCCACAATATACTTCTCGTCAACGCGCCCAGCCCCAAAAACAGACCGCAAAACGCCGCGTTGAGCGCCGCCGTCTTAAAAGTCAAAGGACGGTTCTCGCCGTTTTCGTCTGTCTCCTCGTTTTCTCCTTGAAAAAGGTTGACGGCAAAATAAAGCGTCAAAACAAGGAAAAACGTAAATTCCGTTTCGGTCAGAATCATGAAATTCTGCATGACCATCGACGGATAAAAACAGAAAAACCCTGCTCCGATTAACGCGGTCGTTTCACTTCTGAACGCTTTTAGACCGATTCGATAAATCAGCCAAACCGTTAAAAGAGAAAGCAGAACCTGAAATATCCGAACCGCCAGCTGAACGACAGCCGCATTATCTGTTCCCAAAACTTTGTAGAATCCTGCGACAGTCCAAACGTACATCGGTGGGCGAATAGACGACAACAGAACTCTTTCCCCAACCGCTACTCCAAAATTGCCGCTCTGGGCAAAATACTGCGCCATGGCGTTGTAATGTTGCTCGTCTACAATTTGCAAGGGCGCATTCCACGTCAGAAACAAAAACGGAATTCGAATCGTCAGTCCCGTTAGCAGAATCGTCAGCAGGATGTATTTGGATTTCATTTTGTCCGCCTCCGAAACGGGAATTCAAACGGACGCTTAAGCCGAGTAAACCACGGCTCTTCTTCCGGATGTATCGGATCAACCAAAATCGAAACGATCCCAGCCAGGTTTGCCGCCATAATATCGGCGTAAATCTGGTCGCCAACCATTGCCGTTTGACGCTTGTCCCAATTTTGCTCTTTCACAGCTCGAAGCAGTCCAAACGGAAACGGCTTGAGAGCCAGAGCGCAAAACGGCAATTGATGTTTTTCCGCAAACGCGCCGATTCGTCCCGGCTTGCCGTTGGAAACCAGACAAAGCCCAACGCCCGACTGCCGCATCTGTTCCAGCCACGCAGCGCTAAACGGTTCCAGCTCCGTTTGCGAATATCGTTTGAGCGTACAGTCGACGTCCAGCAACAGGTTTTTAATCCCGTTGTCGGATAAGAACTCCGGCGTCAGGCTGGAAACGCTTTCGACAAGGATTCGGGCGGAAAACGGAAACATCGGTCAGCTTTGAACGTTTTATTATCGTATACAAATGTAATTATTGCTTCTTTCCCAGATACTCTGCCAATGCGTCTTGCCAGGACGGCATAGACGGCGCGCCGGTTGCGTGGTATTTGGACGTATCCAAAACGCTGTACAACGGACGCGGGGCTGGAGCGTTCCATTCCTCCGTTGTAATCGCGTCCGCATGAACGGTCAAGCCTTCCAGCCGGAAAATTTCCATGGCGAAGTCGTACCAGGTTGTCGCGCCGGAATTGACGACGTGATACAAACCCCACTTTTCGCTTTCCAGCAGAAACAGAGCCGCCGTTACCAGATGAGGAATATACGTTGGCGTGCAATGCTGATCTGCAACGATTTTCAGCGGTCGCCCGGACGCGCCCAGCCGCTTCATCGTTTCGACGAAGTTGCCCGGCGTGTTCTCTCCCAGCTTGCCGTACAGACCGCACGTTCGGAGAATCAAATGCTTTGGACACTCCGCCGCCTTCTGTTCGCCTTCATATTTGGTTTTCGCATAGACGCCTTCCGGGAAAACGGGGTCGGTCTCTTTGAGCGGTTCCCGTTTTTGAGTTCCGCAAAAGACGTAATCGGTCGAAAAATGAACCAGGGGGATATCGTAATGACGGCACAGCCGCGCCAGATTCCCCGGACCAAAGGCGTTGATCTTTCGGCAAATCGCAGGCTGTTCTTCCGCGGCGTCAACTTTTGTATACGCCGCCGCGTTGATAACGCCGCGGGGCTTGAGCGCTTCAAACAGGTCGGAAAGCTCCAACGCGTTGGTAATATCCCCGTCGGGCAAATCAAACCCTCTGGCAGCGTCGCCCAGACGACGCATAAATTCGTCGCCAAGCTGTCCTTTACATCCAAAAATCAGGTATTGGGATTCCATAATCGTATTTCGGGTTTCAGTCGTTCGATTTTCGGTTCTATTTCTCGATTAAAACTTTATAAACCGTCCCTGTTATTATTGTAACCATTTTTCCTGATTTTGACAAGAAGATTTCAGGGATTTCTTATTCCTTTGAGTAAAAAAACGTTCAATCATACGGTTATTTCTTTTTTTAAGGACGACAAGCAGAAAATGACGCATTTTGTCCACTATATTCCACACGGACGTCATTTGTCATTTGACGCTAAACGAATACCCGTAAAAGCTTATCAATGATGTATACTTTCGCTATGAAAATCAACAAGTTAATTATATGGCTCGCCATTTTTCAAAAAATAATTCAAATTAAACGCATGATGTATATAAACCGTTTTCGTCAAGTTTTTTGAAACCTACATGATCGGACTACTGCATGGAAAACATTTTCGTCTGCCGAAAAGACGTTCAGAACGTTGTTATGGAATTGCTTCATTCCCTTGAAGAACTCAACGCTCTGACGGTAGATGTGCAGACCTCGCTGCTCTGCGTCGTTCAACAGCGGCTTGACGAAACATGGGACGGTTTTATTTCCCGGGCGCAGAAAACCTGTCAGACGATAATCCCGCCAGACGTCATCGAATCCTGGCTCGACAGGCGCCGATTCTGTTCATTGGAATTCAATCTCGAAGGGCCGTTTCATTTCAAGGCGATTCCTTATTCAAAAGGCGAAATCAGCTTTCCATGGACAAACGACTTCGGCGCTGCAGAGTACTATCAGACAAACGTTTTCAAAGTTCAGACGCTGCTTTTTCCTCAAATAGAATTATACGTTCCAATTGGAACCGACGCCTGGAACCGGCTCCACGGAACGTGGCAAATGAGAATAGACTCTCGCAATCGTTTATACTGGGACTGCGAGGACGGAATTATTACGAACGCTTTTCAATCGCAAGCTACGGTCGACGAGCGCCCCGGGGAGCAATTCCTGAATCAAAATAACCCTCAACCGATCTGCGATGCATCGGATAAACCTTTTGAGTTCGTCCAATCCCGCCATCTAGTTCGTTCGGGTCAATAACCTTCCCTTGCAGTTCGTCCGTTGAATCCAGCTGTTCTTTTGAAGCGTCGCCGAGAGTAACGCCTTTCAACTGACTTTGCTCAACCGCCTGACGCGTTACATGAGTCGGAAGCTGTTCCGGCTTGAATTTGTCAAAATCCATATCGTCGTCCGGCGGGTTGTCGTCAAAATGAAGCGGAGTCGGCGGAGCATCGCCATGACTTTGCCCGCCGCGGCCGCCTCGACCTTGCTGCAGCCAAAGCTGAATTCCCTGCTCGCAGTCGCCGTCAGGACAATTCTCCTCCAAAAACTGGAGCAGCGATTCCGGATCAATATCTTCGTCAGACGGTTCAATTTGTAACTGATCCAAATCTCCAAACTGTCCATCTTTGAGCTTATCAAGCAATTCCTGTAAATCGCCCTGATATTCTTTGAGCTGATTCTTCAACTGTTCGAGCTGTTCCGGCGTTAACTGAGACAAATCCGGAATCTTCACATTTTCGGGAAGCTGAAGCGCGTTTGGTTCAGACGACGGTTCGGACTCGCCGTCTTCCGGCGTTCCCTCTCCGGAACCGCCCTCTCCAGACGCGTTTTCCTCGGAAAAATCGCCGTTTTCTCCAGAATTCTCCTGACCGTCAGCGTCCATCGAGTTCTGGTTTTCTGAATCTTTGCCGTTAATCTGATCAAGCGTTTTCTGAAGCTCTTTTGCAGCCGCCGCCTTTTGAGCGTCGTTTAATTTATCCCAGTCTTTTTTCATCGCTTCCGATAAATCCTCGGCATCTTGCGCACTTTGAGCGTTTTTCTCCGCCTGACGCGCAACGTCCTGAGCGGTCTGGTCAAGCAGATTCTCCAACGCATCGAGAGCTTCAAAGGTATGAAGCGGATCCGTCCCGTCGGATTCTTCAGAAAGGCGGTTGAGAGACTGTAACATTTGCTCTGCCTGCTGTTCTGAAAGAGCCTTTTCCTTTTTCAGCAGTTCGATTTTACTTGCAATTCGCTCCACGTCTTTTTCAACATAAGCGGTAGTCGTCGACGGCGCAGCGGCAGGAATGGGAACAAGCAGAGCGCTGGTTACAAAAATCGTTGACAACAAACAGATAAACAACGGCTTGACAATGCGAAACGGAATCAATTCGCCCAGCTTGCTATGGATTTCAACGGCGGTTTCCTTCTTCTCCCAATGTTTGGCTTCCGGGAAATACTCCTCCGCCGACATGACCCCGCCGCAGGAAAACTCGTTATCCAGCCACGCTCTGACAGACGTCTGAGAGGGAACAAACCGTCCCGCCAGACAATACGTAACAAGAGGAATCAACGCCGCCAAACCAGCAGCCGTTCCCCAAACCGCATACGGATGAGAGCTGAAAGCAGTTGGATAATACAGACGCAAAACCGCTATCGCCGTTCCGACAATAAACAGTTCTCCCGCCAGAGCGTACAAGAACATTCGATTTGCAATGGCAAACCGGAATCGTCTTTGAGCTTTGCGAACGACTTGATTGTATTCCATTGAATCCGCTCCCTGTAAATTAGGCTCTTATTTGCGGTTCGAGTCAGATATCTTATCTCGCAACTCGTTACTCGCAACTCGCAGCTATTCTATAACCGTAATCCCCTGAACCGATGCCGGACCTTGAGGGTTGCGATACTGCCAGACGACTTTTTTGTCACGAGTTATCTCAAACGCCATGGCTCCGTGATAAGAACCGCGATTGGCGGCATAGTTCCCAATTACGAGGTTGCCGTTTTTCCGTTCGACAATCGGACACATCATGGCGATTTCGATTTCCGGCGCGTCCGACTTCTCAAAGCGCCAGATTTCTTTCCCCGTTCGATCAAAGATAATCACGTTGTCCAGAAACGCGCCGGCTACGTTGCCGTCTTTCAAAACGCAAACGCCAAACGCCGCTGTCCCTTTGTCGCCGCGATACGTCTGAATCAGCTTGCCGTCGCGGGAATACTCCGCAATAACGTTCAAATTCTTTTGAGCCACCAGAAGCGTTCCCTCGGGCGTGAGGCGAATGTTTCTCATGTTGTGATGAGAGCCGATCTTTTCAGCGTACTGGCAATCAAACGACGACACGACTTTTCCCTGCGGGTCAAGTTCAATAATTTTATTGAGCGTATTCCACCCAACAAGCGTATTGCCGTTATCCAGCCGAATGGCAGAAAAGACGGAATCATTGCGACGATCGTCTGGACAGTAATGCATGACTTCTTTATTGTCCGGCGTCAGTTCGACAACGGAATCGCCGTCTGAAAACAGAATGTTTCCGTTGGGCAGAATCATCCCGTCGCCGGTGTTGCCGACGTCTTTGGAATACGCCTTGATCTCGACGCCGTCTTTGTCGATAGTCAGAATTCGACCGGTGCAAGCCAGCATGATGGACGCGTCAAGCTTGCCGTCAATGTACTGACTCTGCTTTTCCAAACCGTCCGACCGGCAAACGCCCGCTAAACAAGCTGAAATCAAAACCGCAATTGTTACGGACTTAAATCGTTGTAACATATCCACACCCTTCCCAATTATTGATTGCTGATGAATATTATCCAATAATAAATTTATTGGTCTTTTTTAAACAAACGACCAAAAAATTTGGTAACTTTTTCTTTTCCTTTTTTGACAGCTTCTTTCGCCTGTTCGCTAACCGGTCCGGAAAGTAATTCAGAAAGCCCTTCTTTCATGTCTTGAATTCCTTCTGCCATGCCTTTTTGGAACTGGTAACCGAATCGAGACTCTTCTTCTTTTTTACGTTGTTCTTCCTGCTCGATTTCAGCTATTTTGCGTCGTTCCAACTCCGCCATATAAGCCGACATTTTAGGCTCTGAACCCGGCTGTGGCTGAGCGACCTTGTATTCTTCCTCGCCAGGTTTTGGCGGCTCGATTCGCTGTTCCTGACTCGGATTGATTCTTTTTGGCGCCGCCGGTCTGGTCGCCGCAGGTCTGGGCGCAGCCGGTTTAGACGCCGACGGTTTAGACGATGCGGGTTTTGGCGCGACAGGTCTGGTTCCTGACTGCGAAGGACGGGCAGGAGGATTGTCAACAGAATTGAGTATGGTTTTCGGGAATCCATAATCCGAGTCCATCCCCAGCTCGTCTGCTGGCAATGGCGGAATCTCTGTCGTTTGATGAAATCCGGTTTTAGCGGAAGACGGTTCGGGCTGCGGTTCAGGCTGAGGAACAGGGGGAATTGGCCGCGGCGGGACCTTGGGAGCAGAATTCGTTTCTGGAAAATCCAGAAAAACATCGGATACAGAAACCGCCTTAACAGCCGGCTTTGACGGCGCGGGCTGTTCCGGCTTGTATTCCGGCGTAACGCTGAAACGATTGTCTTCCTGCCGTATTGCAGGCGTTGCGGTTTCGACGTTAAATTCTCTGTCAAGATAAACGTCTGAACCAATGCAGCAAAGCAAAACCGTTGAATCGTCAACGCGAATCTGCTGTTCCTGTCGGATTCGTTCAACCAGTTCGTCATACTGTTCCGGAGTTTGATTCCAAAACTCCCGCCAATCCGGTACGGAGCCGTTTTCACATTGTGACAGAATCCACTGCGCCATCGCGTCCGTTGCCAGAACTATCCAGTCGCCTTCCGGAGCGACAAAGTCAATCGGTACAAAACTGGCGGTCAGATCGACGCCAAGATTTATACTGCCAACCAACGGCGGAGTTGAATCAAAATCTACCGAACGAACAACCGGAATGGAGCGAACCAGCCGTCCACTGTGAAAATGCAGCAAACAGGCGTCGCCCAGCGCGTAGCCGTAAATCCTGAAAAAATCCGTATCCATCGGGACGTCGTCGTCCAGATCGTCTGGAATCTCCATGGATTGATCTATCGTCGCCCAAACGAGCGTCGCAAATGCGCCAGACGCCATTTTCGGCTTCTGATACCACGACAGATTGTTTAAATCTATCCCGTTGATCCATTTCTCCCGAACGCGTTCCAGCCATTTCGGAAAATTGAAATGATCCATCGGGTCAGGAACGTTTTCGATTACGCTCTGACAAAGAATATTTGACCACAAACCGGAAAAGATGGAACTGGACGCGCCGTCGGAAACGACAACGACGTTTTGAAGGTCGTCCGCCCGCCAGGCGTCTTCATTCACCCCGGATTGAGGGTCTTTCGGATGGGAAAAACCTTTGAAAACAAACATGATTGGTTAATTATTGTCTGTAATTTACAAACTGTATATTGAAAGCAATTGGACTGTTACACATTCCAAACGGCTGCGTTCATTAACGCTTTTTCCAATAATCAATCAGCGCAAGCCCGGCGCCGCCTGAGTTCCCATGTTGAGGAACTGAATCAGACACACCATGTCGGCGTTAAACGCCATGCCGCGCGCCCCGCGCTGAAGCGGAAGCCCTTCTGCAATCGCATGATTAAAAAACGGCTCCGGCAAGATGCTCGACATCTCGTACAGGTACTGCGCCAACATGTCAGGCAATCCGTAGGGATTGGCAGGAAACATGAATCCCGGCGCAGGCGTTGAGGAAAGGTGACAGTTGAACAAAAGAACGTTGCCGTCCATGGTCGACAATCGCGTTAGCGCCTGAGCGTACGGACGCGGATCGCCGTCCTGAGATTCCCCGTCTGTAATGTGAACCACAATGGGCGGGAAACTGTACCGATGCTGATTTATCCACTCCGTAAGCGTTTGATGGGCTGTGTAAAGCATGTTGCACATCGGCGTGCCGCCTTCGCAGCATGGATCAACCCAGACCGGGCATTCGTTGGGAATTTCAAACGTCTGACCCGTCGTCGGATCCTGAATGTACTGAATTCGCTGTTCGATTCGAGCGGGATTCATGCCGATGTCCCGAATGGATACAATCGGGCTGGACGCCAGAGGTCCCTGAAGCGCCGAGCCAATAATCGGCTGACCGTAGGAATTGGTGCGGTAGCCAAAAACGCCAATATCCATCCAGTCCTTGATTCCCTGATCTCCGGAAGCGCGAATTGTCATGTTTTGCAGCCACGAGTTAATCGCGTTGCAAAGCTCGTCACATTTTCGGTGTTGACTGCCGCCCAACGGCTCGCACATTGAATATGACTGATCCAGCAGAAACAGAAAACACGCCTTGTTCTGCCGACTGATTTCCATTTTATAGGGCATGAAAATACCTCTTGCTCAAGTTATATGTAAAAAGGATATTTATTAAGTACAAAACTATTTCAAAACTTCTTCCAATTGCGGACGAACCTCTGGAGCGGTAATCTGTTCAGCCGCTTTAATCGCCCCGGCAAACGAAACGCCAGACGCGTTTTCCGTTTTTCGATGCATTTCCAGTTCGTTGCATTTCGCAACAAATCGATTCCATGCTTCCGGGCTGTCAATATTTTCCAACAGTCGTTTGCGTTCCGCATTGTATGTGTTTACCAGACGCTTTGCCATCGTCGACCGCGGCGATATAACAAAGTCTTCAGCTTTATACATCAATTCGTTACCTTCGGAATCCTTCATCTGACTGGCGTCTTTAAAATACTTATACCCGATTATTTGACGATTGTCGTCTCGAACCGTTATAAATCCGCCTGTCAGTTCCGTTCCGTCTTTGAGTTTGGCGTAAAACGTCATCGGAGGTTCGTTAAGCGTCTTCTCGGAAATGCCGGATTTGATTAAACGAATCACCTCGCTTTTTAACGCCGCTCGAACAGCCGGATCGTCGTTTGTTTCCAGAATCTTTGCCGCCGCCTGAACTCTGCCTGCAAACGATTTCGGCGCGTCGTAGTACGCCTGAATCTGCGATCTGACAGACGAACTGATTTCGACGGAATCAGATCCGCTGTCTGAATTGCCGCCCAATTCTTCATACTGTTCCTGCCATTGACGATATTTACGCTTTTGCGAGTCGCTCAGTTCGTCAGAATTCTTGACGCGTTCCAACAGCGCCCCCAGTTTTTCTCTTTGACTTGCCGCCGAATCCGATTTGAGAATCCGCTCAATGTCCGCTTCTGATGTATAAAACGCGCAGCGGTTAATCATCATGGAAATAGTCGCCTTGACAGCTGTTGAGGTGTAATTGTCATAATCGTCTTGAAGCTGTTTGCAAAAACGGGCGCAGACAAGCCATTTGCCCTCATCAAAAGCGTTTCGAGCGTCCGTTAAAAGTTGGGTGGCTTCATTCTCTTTTTGCAGTCGTTCGATTTTAACTTCAATATCCCTCTGCAAGGCGGAAATCTGACGATAGACGCTGTCTTGCGTTTCCGAACCGCTATTAAGCGTAGCCAAAAAGCTGCGAACCGCGCTTTGCAATTTGAACAGCTCGTTTATGTCTTTGCTTTCCAGCTGACGCTGCGATTCCAAAAAACGCTGCGTGTTAAAAAACAAATCTCCCCACTGTCGGGATTGTTCCGGCATTTCA
Source organism: Thermoguttaceae bacterium (assembly GCA_045651945.1). Taxonomy (GTDB): domain Bacteria; phylum Planctomycetota; class Planctomycetia; order Pirellulales; family Thermoguttaceae; genus RUG11551. Next base: position 7,014 of record JAZRTH010000268.1, on the reverse strand, counting down.
CCCCAAGCGGTGTTGTCCGCCGACATGCCGCGCATGATTTGAGGAACGGGGCTGCTTAGCAAGCTGTCTTTTGCCAAAATATCCGATGCATTGTCAAGAGATTTCAGTTCTCTCGACGTTCTTTCGACGACCTTGACCGTTTTCTCAAAATAGTCGGATTTAACGTCGGGCTTCCACGGACGGACAAGCGTCATGTCCAACAGCGCAAAAGCGGTCAGCAAAGCCAGAGGAATAGCTCCCAGGACGATAAAAAACAAACTCTTCATGATTAAAAATCCATATTAAATTCTGTTAATAACTCAAAGTCAATAACACAACAATAACAATTCGTTACTGCGTCAGCATCATTTCCATATCGCCGGCAGTTACTTCAAAATAAATTGTATACTGTTTTTTCGATTCAATGTTTTTGATGGGCGCCCAGTTGGTTTCAAAAAACTTTTCCGGATTCTCTTTGTTGGTAAAGCGGAATTTAACCATACAGGCAACCGTTTGAGGAATAATGTCAAACTCGCACAACGCCTGCGGTCCGGAAGACGCCACTTTAAATTTCGACACGGTTTTCGCGCCAACAACGGATTCTTGAACCAGCTGACATTCAATAGAGTAATTTTTCTGGAATGAACTTCTGAATCTGTTGTAGGCTTGAACGTCTTTTGTAACGCCTGTATTTCTACAGATTACATTAAGCGACCCAATCACGCCTGACCGGGTAATGGATAGCGGCTTGCTCGCAGGTTGAGTCCAGGCGCCAGCCAATGGACTTTTCGACTCATCGTCAGAAAACATCAATGCAGACGTGTTCATTTTAGGTTTGTCTGAACTCGCCGCAGCAGGTGCGGGAACGCTTTCATCGCCCGGCTGCTGCACCGGTTCGGACTTTTTCTCATTAGAAGACGAACTTCGCCGCGGCTTGATTCTAACCGCTTGCGGCTTCTCTTTTTCTGTCGGTTCCGCAAAGGGATCAAGAATAACTTCATCTTCCGTATCGTCCTCTACAGACGGATTAACCGGTTCGGTCTCAGGAACGCTGTTATCCTCTTCTGGAACAAGAGGCTCGTCAACCGGATTGTTATCGGCAATTGTTTCCTCAACATTCCCATCGTTTTCGCCAGCAGGCTGACTTTTCGGCTTTGTAACGACAAACGGATCCAGATCGTTATTGTCAGAATCCAATGGATTCGCCTCCGCATCGTCCAGTTGCTCGTCTGCCGGAGTTCCAACATCCTGTTGAGAAGCAAGTTCTCCCGACGACAAACTGAGCAACCCGTCAAAGCCGCCTGGTCGATAAAGAACAAAAGCGCTCTGTTTGAGATGCTTCAAAATCTCCGACAGATTCTTTTGCGCCTGAGCGTCCGCCCGTTCCTGTTCGACGGCTTCCAGATTGGTCAATCGTTCAATTTCCTTTTCCAGCAAACCGTAAACTTCGTTTGCTTTTTGGACAACCAGCTCGCGCTGACGTTCGTACGCTTCAATCGCCAGACGATTCTCCTCAACGGCGCTTTGATACTCTTCGTCTGTTTTAAAATCCTTTTTATTGGGAGCTTCCGGAGCAGTCTCGGCAATTGGAATCCCGACCATAACGCCCATTCGGCTTACGCGCTTTTTCTTCGCGTTTTCCGGGACGTCCTTTCGATTGTACTCTCTGAGTTCATAACCCAAATCTTTGTATTCAATCTGACGCTGTTCCAAATCGGACGCCGCTTTTTTCTTGTCGTTTTTGTCGAAATGAACCTTCTTTCCCTTAACCGACAAAACCATTTTAACGGTAGTCGGCTCCGACACGAGACTGACGTAACATTCATCCAGTCCCAGCGTCTTTTCCAAATCGGTCAAACGATACTGAGTAACCGGGTTTTGCGGGTCGAAAACGTCGCCAGCGCCCCAGCGAACGACTTTGTCCTGAAAGACAAAAAAGCCGGGGCCCAATTTTAAGTTGGACATATTAACCGTGTCAATCAGCCCCGCCTGAACCAGATCCAGCTCGCCGTTTTCGTCCAGCGGACGCTCAATTCCTTCCGTTGGCAAATTAAACGCTTTTCCCTGAACCCGCTTCATCGGCTCTCGAAGGGAATCCTTAATGGACGCAATATCCAAATCCGTTTTGGATGGAAGAGACGACAGCTTTGACATGACGCCGGGATTCTTTTTCAAACCCGCCACCAGCGATTGAGCCATCGAATCGACTTCATCCTGTTCCGGGTCGATTTCGTATTTATCGCCATATTCCGGGGCGTCGTCAAAAATGATCGGAGCAATCGCTTTAGGCGATTTGGACGCCTCTGCGTTCTCCGATTCCGGATTATCTGTTACAGACTCATCTTCCTTAACAGAGTCCGTTTTAACGTTATTCTTTAACGCTTGCGATTCTTTTTGACGTTCCGTTTCAGCCGTCTTTTCCAGATCGGAACCTGAAGACGGGGCGTCTATCTGCGACAAATTTGTTTTGTTAATAAACAGATTGTCTTCCTGCTTTGGAAACAGTAAATCCAGATTGATTAATACCAAAAGCGTTACAAGCAAAAGCGATCCCAAAGCAATGGACAAATACATTGTTTGCTTTTTATTGAGCTTGAACTTCTTTTTTGAATTTGCTGATACAGGCGGAGCGGCAATTTCACTCGGCTCGCTTATAACTGGGTGTACAACGGCTTCGCGAGAACCGACGATTCGTTCCACAAACGATCCCAACGTCGGCTTGGACTTAGCCCATTGACCGTCTTCAAAAAAGCTGACCGTTTTCTCCCAAAGCCGTTCGTTTCGAGGACTCGTCGGCGGCAGGAACTGACTGAATCCGTCTTGAGCGGGAAATAACGCTGTTACAATTTGCTGAAGGAACTGCTTTCGCTTTTCCGGCGCAGGCTCCTGAGATTCTTTCTCCGGCGCAGCAACGGAAAATTCCGTAACCAGTTTTTTCATCAGGTCGTCGAGAGCTTCAGCGTTTCCTGTTCCATCGCCCTGCTGTTCCAAAATGGATTGCGCCGTAGCCTTAAACGACGTCCAACTGTTCGCCCGCTTCGCGTTGTCCTCAGACATCAAATGCGACCCGGCGGAAAGCGTTTGGATATAGTCGTTGAATTCCGGCAAGAAAGCTTCAAACTGCGTTGAAAGCTCGTCCAGTTTTCTGCCCATCGCAGAGGACTGAGCAGGATACTCCGCATAATAGCGATCAGACCCGAATTTGAACAAATCAATCAAGTCGCGCATGGACAGTTTTTCAACCCGATTGTTCAAAAAGGCGACGTCGCCGCCATGATACGCAACGCTTTGCGTCAGCGCGGCAATAAACGGCAAGCGGTACTGTTGAACATAACGGTTCCATAACGCTCCCAGCCGCGGCGGATCCAGCTTTACCAGCAGTTTGGACAGCAGCGCCGTTTGCGTTCCCTCAAAAATCGTCTTTTCCGTATCCGGAGGAAGAGCGCCGTCTGCGCTGATGTGACGCAGCAGCATTGTCAGCTTTGCCGACTCGGACGCATTGCCCAGCGACAGCCAGGGTCCGACCTGTTCCAGCGGAAGCGTTTTGAGCAGATGTAACACAACCAGATTGGATTTCGGATCTGTCGACTGCGTGCCCAACAGTTCCAGAATCATCAAATGCGCTTGCGTTCCAACAATCAGCTTGAGCTTATCGGCAACGTTGGTTTCGTCAATGTCGATTTGAGAAAGCCCCTGAATGAGCTGTTTTTGAAGCAGTTCCGCCGCCAAATGGCTTTGACGCCAAATCGGGACGATGTTCGGGTTAATCGCGCGATTAAGATAAACGACGTCCGTCGGGTTTCCCTGGGCAATAATTCTCAGCGTCAAACCGATCTGATGAGTCAAAACGAATTCCGTTGCAATTACGGCGTCCGGATTTCCGCCCGGCTTAAGCCCCATCGCGGCGGAAAGCTGCTGAAGCGCGCTGGCGCCCGCCCAGGAACTTGTCTTGAGACGATTGATTATTGTTTTGGTATACGAACATTCGCCCTTTTCCGACAACGGATACTGAATTGATTCGCCAGGCAGAGCTGGCAAATACACCGGCGCCGGTTTGACGCCCGGAGGGCTTTGGCGTCCCGTAAAAACGTTGAATACGAAATGACCGGAGTACATTTCAGAGGACAAATCGTTTTTCATCGGGTCGATGAACGTCGTTGCACACAACCGCCCTGGGAACTCCATCGGCGCGCTTTCGTAAGTAGAAAACGCCGCGTGAGTTCCCCATCCGCCCGGCGCAAGCCGCAAGACGCCGTAATAAAACAGAGCCGCCGTATCGGAATCGGCAACCAGAATAATCTTTTTAGACGCGTCCTTCCAAACCGACATCGCGCCGGCAAAGAACTGCTCAAACTGTTCCGGTCGAACAACAATTTCTTCGCCGTTGACAGCAGTTTTCCATTCGGCCTTTCCGCTAATCCAGTTTTCAAAAACGGAATCGGAAATCGGGCTGCCATCAGTCAGCGGTGTAACAGAAGCCATGTCCAGCGTCGGCAGAGAGTCAGGAACGTCCGTCCCGTCAATCCCTCGCCAGAAGTTGGATTTGTACATCTGCAAAACCGTTCGGGTCATCCAGGGCTTTTCCCCGTCGCCGTACAACACGTGAGCAAAATACGAACCCGGACGCCCAGCCGTGTCTTCTTTCCGATACGCTACGCACCCAATAACCGGCTTGCCGTCTACAGACGGAAGATAGAAAAATCGCCGCGGCGCTTTTATCGCGTCAATATCGGACGCAGCGCCGTCTGAAGGCAGATGGTAATACATCTGCGATTCGATCGTTGTAAAGATTTTACGAGCGTCTTCCTGCTCTGCCGATGCGCTTCGAACGGAATAGCCCAGCGGTACAGCCGCCCGTTCCGACGCTTTATCTTCCGCGGAACTGAAGTACGACGTCCCGTATGTGCAGTGCGTTATGTATAATTGATGTATCATATTACCAAATCCAACCCTTGCTTCGTTTTTCCAACTGTCCCAGCAAGAACGGCTGAGTATAAATCTTCGTAAATCCTAAATCTATTTCCGCCCAAACGGAAAGGAAACACTCGCTGGCTTCAAACGACTGCGTAAAGAGCCAGCTTCCGCCGGCGGCGTCCCACTGTTCGCGAGTAATTTCGATTTTATCAACAAAAGCGACGTCGGCGTCGTCCGGGCGGTCTGCCTCGCTCAACTGACGCTTTGTTACACCCAAAATGCAAACGTCGGAAAACCTCGGATGAGGCCACGTCCAGCGAAGTCGATACTCGCCCTTGGACTTGTCCGACAGAATAATGCCCGCTCGTCCCATGGCGGCTTTTAATCCAACGGTTTCCAAATCCACCAAATGATCGTTCGCCCAACGAAGAACCTTTTTGAAATACGGTTCGTACCGTTCAGAATAATCTCGGAAAATGCGGGCGTCGAAGACCTGAACAAACGGCGCCGGATCGTTGTTTTTCAACGCGTCTTCCAGCGGCTGCGCCTTTTCGACGAGGTCTTTGGACTTGTTGACGTACATCGTCCACTGCTTGGGAAGCGGATAATTTTTCATCAGCGGATCGTTAATCAGACGGACGACTTCATCTCGAGCGTCACGCCCGATGGCGTCCTGCAGCTTTTGGAACATGTTTCGACGTGCGACCGCGTCGTTGTAACGCTGTTCCCATTGAGCCACCTGTTTGCAGCCGCTTAAAACCCGACCGTTCCATGCTTCCAGAATGGCGGCGTCCAGTTCGTTCAACGGCAGATTTTCCTGAATGGCAAGAATCTTTTTGACGTACTTGTAACGCGATTCCGCCAACTCGACTCGAGGTTTGAATTCCGGCGGGATAATCGTCTCGCACTGAACCTTTTTAACCATCTTGAATGCCTTATGAATGGCGACTTCGTCGTCCGGAGACTTCCGAATTACGCTGATAAGATGGTCGAGATTCAACACGCGGACTTTCGCCGCCTCAACTCGAGGACGAAGCGAATAAACGTATTCTTTGGGAAGCTGAGCGGCAATCTGAACAATCGTTCTTTCGCCTGAATAGCACATCGTTTCCCGGGATGAAGAATTGTTGACCGACTGCGCCAGTCTGTCCAGCAGCTGAACCCTTTTTTTGGCGTCGAAATACCATTTCATATCCGCCGGCGGCAGAGGGGGAACGCCCGGCTGCGCCTTGCTCATAATGGCGTCGCCGGTCTGTGTAACGCGGCGGTCAATCGTCTCGTTTACAACGCGAGGAATCGTCGTCCAGCCTTCCCGCGCCTTCTTAACGCAAACCTCTTCGTACGCCTTTTGAATGGCAGGCTTGAGATAGTCCGGGGCGTCGAGAAAACGACCGCGCTGATTCAAAGCTTCAACAGCCTTGGAATAGTCGCCCGCCTTGAGCAGGGCTTCTATCTCCTTGTACGGATTGACCAGTTCCCACAAAGACGGAACCGCTTCCAGCGGGCCGGTTGCGTATCGATAAAACAGTTCTGACGTCAGCATTCGAACCGTATCGTTGGGAAACTTGAGCAGCGCTTGAACGGTCGCGCTTTGCTGCGGATTTTGGAAGTCCTCAACCCGGAACAGGATTTTGTCGTTGCCGGTTTGTAACACCGCTCTGTCCCACAACGTCGGATCCAAAGACAACGCCTTGAGCCCCAGATAAATCACGATAGTTGAGTATCTGTCCAGTTCCGGCGACAAGAGCGTGTTTTGTCCTCGTTTGGGATGTTGATACGGCTGAACGCCGATTTCCAGATTGCGGCGTCCAAACAGACCGGGAACGGACATGCAGTCGTAGTCGACCAGCTTCAAACGTCCTTCCGGCGTAACGATGATGTTGTTGTGCTGCAAATCGCCGTGCGTTACCTGCGCCTCGGTCAGCTCGCGCGTCAACGAAAGCCAGCAATCCGCCGCGGCAGACAACGCCGCCCCGTTGCGTTCAGAGCATTTTTTATTTACCCACTTGAACAGCGTGTCCCCTTCAACCCAATCCATTAAAATCATCGGGTACCAGCGGCCGTCCGTGCAGCGAATGCTGTCGTCAACGTACTGGAAGTTGGCAAGGCATTTCATCTTCC
>JAZRTH010000267.1:0-1766 GCA_045651945.1 Thermoguttaceae bacterium | reverse complement strand
CGCACGTCAAGCCCGTTAATATCCTTCATTTGCTGAATGCAATGGAAAATCCAGACCATAAGCCACGCGAAGAAAACCGATGTAACGACAAAGTCCAAACCGTGCATCAAAACTCTCCTTTTGCAAATCTGTTGATTGTATGTAACAGCCAATCGAACGCCAGGGCGGCGCACAACGGAACCTCTCCGTTTCCGATGGCTTTTAGTTTTTTACGTCTGTTGGGGCAACGTTCGACGAGTCGCGGCAGGCAGTGTTCCCGGTCGTCCCACAGATTTCCGGTCGCACAGTCGTCCAGCCAATTACCCATCCCATGAGCCATTCGACCCATTCGGGGTTGATTTTCCCGCCGTTGCCAGCTTGCATTGACAGTTTCTCTTCCAGCGTCAGATGCTGGATCGCCTTGATTTTCCGGACGTTGCCCGAACCGCCAGACACCCCGTGAATGCAAGGAGTCGGATACATGGCGACATAGTTGATCAAGTCGATTGTCTTCCGCTTCAACTGCGATTCCGTTACAGCGTTCTTTGCCATGTTGACAGTAGGCGTTGGAAATATCTCGTCTGACGCCAACTCCCCAAAAACGCTTTCGTAAGTGGGGCGCGCCGACGTTGGCAGCGGAAAAAACTCCCCACGCCACATCATACCCCAGCTCGTCCAGGTCGCCAAGGACAACGTCAACGCCTCGCCGAACAAGTTGATTGCTGTTCTCCACGAACGTGACGATGGGTCGAATTTCGCCAGTGATTCTGGCAAACTCCGTCCAGAGTCCGGAACGCTTTCCGTGGATTCCCGCGCCCAGTCCAGCGCAGGAGATGTCTTGGCAGGGGAATCCGCCGCAGAGGATGAGTCTGTCGCGGACGGTGTAACAGCGGTCGATGAAGTTTCTGGTGTCGGGATTGTCGCGTCTGAATGTCCTGACGTCGTCCCAAAGAGGGAAGTCAGGAAGGCATCCGTCAGCTTGTCTTGACAGCAACACTTGACGGCAGTAGGCGTCAATTTCGACAGCTCCAATGGGGCGGAACCCAAGGAGTTTGTCGGCGAGGATTCCCCCGCCAGCGCCGGCGAACAAGTGTAGTGTAAGAAACTCCATGCCATTTTAATCTTCTTGCCAGTCCGCTTTCCAGCGGTATTGGCTTTTAAGCTCTTTAACGATGTGTAACAGGGCTAACGCCGGGCTTTTTGCCGACGTGTTTTTGTTGCTCCCGAAGCAGTATTCGACCGTATCCCAAAATACGCTTTCCGGCATTCCCCACGCCATCATTGCCGCGAGCGTTTCGACCGCCCATTTGCAATTGCCTTCCCGGCTCGTAACCGGGTTGTAAATCCTGACGTGCCACTCCGGAAAACGCTGTTTGACGATTGCCAGATAGTAGTCATACAGGGCTTCGTCTCTTTTTTGGGGCGGCGGCGACGGCGCCTCATAGGGTTTTTCCATAGGGGATACATAGCCCATAGGATTAATTAATTTATTTTCTTGATTCATAGGATTCGCGTGCGCGTCATGCGCGCAGACGCGTTCATCAAAAGTCGCCGAAAACGCCGCCATGGTTGCCTGCAAAGACGCCAAACGGTCGTCTTGTACAGGGCTTGAACAAGGCTTGTTCAAACCTTGTACAAAGTTTGTACAAGGTTTGTCGTCAGCCGGTTTTTTGGTTTTTTGGTTGGTTGCAACAGCCGGTTCCGCCGGGTTGGGCGGGCGCAAACATACGGCCGCCGCCTGGGCTGGCGTGGCGGTTGCGAGGGACATGGATGTCCTCTGCACGTCA
>JAZRTH010000266.1:0-1942 GCA_045651945.1 Thermoguttaceae bacterium | reverse complement strand
CCAGCTGAGCAATCGCGTTTTTCGTGTCGGCGTAATCGTCTCGCGATTCGCCCTGATGTACAATCGGGACGTCTAATGAACTGGACGTCTCGCGAAGCCGTTCTTCCAGTTCCGGCTGTAACGCCAAATGTTCGTCGAGTTCCTTCTTCACGGCTTCCCAATGCTTTTGGCACGCCTTGAGCTTGTCTTCGGCGCCCTTTTCCAGCAGGTATCGCATAATCGCCACGCCCGCCAGACCGCAAAAACACAGCGCAACGCCGAACGACCCCATCGTTCCCAAAAGCCCGTCTTTCGACACCCAGCCAAGCAGATAGAGCAGCCAGAGAAAAACGCCCAGTATCGCCAGCGCCGTTATGACCATAAACGTGTAACGGGCAGTTGTCGAGATAACCGGGGTGGAGTTGAGAATGGTCAACTGATTTCTCAAGTGGTTTTCGCCCCACTCTAAATCGTTGCGGCGTTCGATCCAGTGGAGTTTTTCCCGCAGATTCGTCAGCCGCTGATTTATCGCCGCCAATTTCTGACGATTGCGCGACGAAACGGGAACCGTTGGCGTTACAATCACCGGTTCCTCGACGTCTTCTGTAATCTGACGCGTTTCGTCCTTTTTATTCCAGACGGAAACGAGGCGGTCAAGCGAATCCTGCGTCGGCAGGGAATTCAACCGACATTCGCCCGGCAAATCCAGCGTCTTCCAAACCGTATTGAGCCGGTCGTTGACCTGTTCCAGCTGACCGTCCAGCTTCGCCAGATTTTGGAAGTCTGACCGGCGAGACTGCAAAAGCTGCAAGTCCTCCGGAATCGCTTTCTTAACCGGCGCCGGCGCGGTCGTCTGAACGGGAGCGTCCGCCGGCAGGCGTGACAATTCCGAGTTGAGCGACTGGATTTTCGATTTCAGACCGGCGATTTCCGATTCCAGCTTTTCCGCCTGCTGGACGTCGTACTGACTGACCTGTCGTTTATTGGACGACGTGTCCGCCGCGACGCCCAGCGATTGATACTGATTATACAGCGGGACGGCTTTTTCCATCCGTTCCAGTTCCGCAATTTTCGATTTGCTCTGACGAATCTGCTCGTCCAGCTTTTCGACCTGGGCTTGCAGGTCCGGAATACGGTTCAAAGCCTGGCGATTCTCGTTTTGAAGCGTCTGAGCGTTTTCCAGCCGGCTGAGCAAAGTCTGCCGCTGGTTGATGAGTTCTTTAATTCGCCCCTCGGTGGGATGGGCGTCGTCGATAATGTTGTTAATCAATTCCCGGCGCATGGATTCCAGACGCTGGGCAATTTGTGACATCGACGTCTGCGGCTGCGCCAGCGAGATGTCGTAAAGGGCTTCCGACGCGGCGTCTGAGGACAGCAAAGAGAACGAGTTCAAATCGTCCTGAAAGACTGCGAAAATCTGGCTGTACAGATCTGCTGAGACGTCGCCCAGAGCGGAATCCAGCAGAGAAATCGACTGTAATCGCTTTTGGCTGTCGACTAACTCGACGCGTTCCGCCTGCGACGCTGCGCCGTCTGTCGGCAAACTGGCGGTGCGGAGAATTCGGGAAATCGTCAGCCGCTTCGACGGATTCCCGGCGGAAAACGTCAGCCGTCCGCTCATGCGCTGTTCTTCGCCCGCATACGCTCGACCTGCGTACAGACCGTAAAGCATACACCGAACAAACTGTATAAAAGTCGTCTTCCCGGATTCGTTGGGGGCGTAAATGACCTCTACGTCCGGACGGAAATCTTCCAGACGCTTATCGCGCAGCGCGCCAAAACGTTCGATATATAAACTTTCGATCTTCATGATAAAAAAATATTTTGGGATAACCAACAATAATAAATATAGTATAAAACAACATCGCGGTTTTGTCAATATCGGATTATCGCGCAAATTAGAGAAAAACGCAAAACGTTTTCGTTTAGGGAATGGGGAATAGGGAATAGTAGTTCGCCTTCG
>JAZRTH010000265.1:0-9645 GCA_045651945.1 Thermoguttaceae bacterium | reverse complement strand
GGACTCGAGCCTGGCGTCGTTCTTCGCGCCATATATAAGAGCAAAACAGGTCAGAATGATTGGGGAAATGACGCCCGAAGAATACCAGACCATGAAACACATCCTGCCGGAATTTATCGATCTGTTCGAACCGATTTTCGTTGAACAGCTTTCTTTTGAACAGGGTCGGTCGATGTTAACGAACATGAACAATGATTTTTTACGAAATCATAAATCATACGAGATTTCAGCGGACGTCGCGCCCACGTTAGCACATTTGTTTCATCGATTTTACGGCGAATCGGCGTTTCCCGGTCAGGCGGCGCAGTTTTGGCGCAAGACGATTCCCGTCCGCTGCCGCAAGAAAGAAAAATCGTATACAACAGACGAGCTCTACGACGACTTTTTGACTCATACCGGAATGCCGAAATGGCTCTTTCGCAACGAAATTACGCTGTCGTACAGCCAGATATTCAAGGACTTGTCACAACGGATTATTGGTCAGCCGGAAGCGTGCGGCGCAATCGCGAACGTGATTCTCCGGTTTAAAACCGCGATGAACAATCCCAAGCGCCCGATTGGTTCGTTTCTCTTTTGCGGTCCAACCGGCGTCGGAAAAACCCAAATGGTGAAAACCATGACTCAATACCTGTTTGGGAATCGAACGGTTGAACAAACAGACGAAAAAATGTCTGACCGCTTTATTCGTCTGGATATGAGCGAGTATTCGACTCCGTGGACGGCTCAGTCAATTCTGGTAAAGCCGGACGGCTCGCCCAGCAAGCTTATCGAACAGGTTCGCCAGAATCCGTTTTCCGTTGTTCTGTTTGATGAAATTGAAAAGGCTGACAGCGGCGTGTTCGACATCATTCTCAATCTTTTGGATGAAGGACGCTTGCAGGATCGACAGGGCAGGGTGACAAATTTCAAAAATACGATTATTGTCATGACGTCCAACCTGGGAAGCGAAACAAAAGACAGTCACGGCTTTATTGCCCACGATGGCGAGAAATCGTCTGTTGAAAATCCCGAAGACGCTTTCCAAACCCGCGATGGGCTCATTACCGGATCGCTCGATCTGAACGAGCAAACGGATTCCGCTCGTCAAAACAGATTTATTAAAGCTGTAGAGCAGTTCTTCCGTCCAGAATTTTTCAACCGGATTGATAAAATCATTGCGTTCAATAAACTGGACAAAACCGCCTCCCGGGCGATTGTTAAGCTGGAACTGTCTGCTCTTAAAAATCGAAGCGGCATTAAAGAACGCGACATTCAGCTTCAACCGACAACGCGCCTGGTCAACAAACTCATCGAACTCGGATTTGACGAACAGATGGGCGCCAGGCCGCTCCAGAGAATTATTGAGTCCAAAGTTGTTACATCGTTGGCTCAGTGGCTTATTGACAATCCCAATAAAAAACGTCTCGAACTGACGCTGGACTGGAAATCGAACGGCGTAACGGTTGAGGCTGATGAATGAATCTTTCATTCCTCTTTTGCTGGGGCTTGTCAATTTGTCTTTTCTATATATAATAGAGATAAATCGATAAGGAAATTTCTAATAATTGCGTTTTGTTGGATTGCTGTGAATGGCGTCAGCAAAACGCGGCGTTTACCATTATACACCTACAAACCCCTGCCTTAAATCATGACTGCGTATCAGAAATGCATTCTCTGCGGAGAAACCCACGATATTTCCGAAGTGTTGACCTCCTGCCCGTCCTGCGGCGGGTTGCTGGACGTCCAGTACGAATGGGATAAACTGCCCGTCCCGAAAAGCCTCAAGGAATTCGAGAAGAAATGGAGCGAGCGGTCCGTTCCGACGTCGTTTAGCGGCGTCTGGCGATTCCATGAACTGCTCCCGTTCGTGCCGAAAGACAAATGCAAGACGATCGGGGAAGGACAAACGGTTCTTCAGCAGGCGGACAAAGTCGCGCCGTACGTCGGCATGAACGCCGGGAATCTGTACTTGCAGTACGAAGGTCTCAACCCGTCCGGGAGTTTCAAAGACAACGGCATGACCGCCGCTTTGACGCACGCGAACCTGGTCGGCGCCAAACGAGCGGCGTGCGCCTCGACCGGCAACACCAGCGCGTCGCTGGCTCTGTACGCGTCGTTAACCGGGCTGAAGTCCGTCGTCTTTGTCGGCAGCGGAAAGATCGCGTACGGCAAACTCTCTCAGGCGCTTGACTACGGCGCTCTGACGCTCCAGATTGACGGCGATTTCGACGACGCCATGGCGCGCGTTCGAGAAGTCTGTCCGAAACTGGGCATTTACCTGGTCAACAGCGTCAACCCGTTCCGGCTGGAAGGGCAAAAGACGATTATGTTCCGCGTTCTGGAATCGCTCCGATGGCAGGTTCCAGACTGGATTGTCGTTCCCGGCGGAAACCTCGGCAACTCCAGCAGTTTCGGAAAAGCGTTCCACGAACTCAAAGAGCTGGGTCTTATTGACCGCGTTCCCCGCCTGGCGGTGATTAACGCTCACGGCGCCAATACGCTCTACGAAATGTACGAAAAGAACGGAGCCAGATGGAACGGCGGGAACCCGGATCGTCCGCTCATTGAAGGATATTTCAAGCGCATGAACGACGAAAACCGCCGCGCTCATACGATCGCGTCCGCTATTGAAATCAACCGACCCGTCAACTTCGACAAATGCCTCCGCGCTCTGGAATGGTGTAACGGACTGGTTCGGGAAGTAACCGACCAGCAGATTCTCGACGCCAAAGCGCAGATCGGGCAGGGCGGCTTGGGCTGCGAACCCGCCTCAGCCGCGTCCGTCGCCGGGGCGAAACTGCTGAGGGAAGAAGGCGTTATCGCCCCGTCCGACAGAGTCGTCTGCATTCTGGCCGGACATCTGCTCAAAGACCCAACCGCCACCGTCGCGTACCATTCCGGACAGAAGAAATATCAGGACGAAGTTTTAGCGCCCCGCGGCGTTACGACAACACAGTTCGCCAACAACCCCGTTCCCGTCCCCAACGACGTGGACGCGATTATCAAGGCGATTGAGGGGTAAACGCGTTAATGGAAGACGGTAATGAAGTGAGCGAAGCGAACGGAATTACGCAGTTCGCCGAAGGCGAACCGATATGGAGTGCGTCGCCCCTAGGCGCCGCCTTGTCCAACGCCCCTCTAAAACCAATGCCGCAGCCGTAACCCTTTCCGGGTCGCGGACGAAGTCCGCCCAACTAACTTTACAAATTCGACAGACGATTTCATCAGTAATTTAGCCCCTTTATTTACCAATGCCAAATTGTATTAAATCGTTGTTAATTGCGGTTATAATATCCGCTGTTCTCGTAACGCTTTCGTTTATCGTTGCGCCGATAGTTTCCATTTTTCTTCCAATTCGCGATGGAAGGGCGTACGTCTGGTTCGCCTATACTCGTATGGTTCCTTTTTTATCGCTTTTCTTTTGGCTTATGGTTCATGGGACTTTGTATCCATATAATCCAAATAAACAGCGAGCACAAAATTCTAGCAGCTCCGTTCAGACGAACGCGTCTGTCTCTGAAGCAGTGTCGAAGAATTCTCAAATCAACAATCATGACAATACCCCATCTTCCGATACCGGAAACGATTCCGTCAATCCAGACAATATTAGCCTTTATACTACAGTAACAACTTTTGATACAACTGCGGATAATAATCCAGATAATAAGCCTGAACGCAACTCATAACCGGTCAGGCGGACAATTCCGCAAATCAAGTCGTATTCCCTTCGCGCTCCGCGATGAGGAATCAAACTACTGCCTACTGCCTTAACTCCCATGAAATACCCAAATCTCCTCCTTGCCCTCGCCGCTATTTCGGCGTTGAATATTTCCGTTTCTTTAGCGTCGGCGCCGCAGAGCGTTGTAACGTCGCCCAACGGCGCGGTGAAAATCGTCGTAACGCAAAACGAGTCGTCGCCGACGTATTCCGTCTCGTTTAACGGCGCAGCGGTTCTCAACGAGTCCAAAACGGGGCTGAAGTTCAAAGACGTTGACCCGACCTTGTCGGGCTGGTCGTTCGTCGGGACGTCGGAAAGCTCGCAAAACGAGATGTGGACGAACCGGTTCGGGAAGAAGTCGCAGTACGTTGACCATTACAATCAGATTACGCTCGTCTACGCCAACGCCGAGATGGAGTTTCGGTACGTCTTTCGCGCCTACGACGACGCAGCGGCGTTTCGGTACGAGATTCTTCTCAAAAAAGAGCAGACTTACGTCGTTGAGGAAGACTTGACGCAGTACTCGTTCCCCGCCGATTTTGACGTCTGGACGTCCAATCAGGGTCGATTCTATACGGATCAACAGCAGTTCTTCGTCAAGGGGAAACTGTCACAGATTAAGGAAGACGCTTTTGACGCCTGCCCGGTCGTGGTCCAAACGCCGGATTTTTGCGCGGCGATAACCGAGGCGGCTCTTGTAGACTGGGCGGGCGCTCAGTTCGCCTCGGCGAAACTCGGCTCGACGACGCTTAAAACCCGGCTGTCGCCCCGCAAAGACAAAAACGGCTGCGTCGTTGTTACAAAGTCGACGCCGTCCCCGTGGCGCGTTGTCCTGCTGGGGAAAACGCCTGTCGATCTGGTCAACAACTCCGGCGCCGTTCTCAACTTGAACCCGCGATGTCAGATCGAAGATACAAGCTGGATTAAACCGGGCGCGTCCGCCTGGGACTGGTGGTCTAACGGCAACAAGGGTATGAACACGCAAACGACCATCGACCGAATCGACATGGCGGCGGAAATGGGCTGGAAGTACATGACAATCGACGACCCGTGGTACTGCAGCTGGAAAATGCAGAAACGAATCGGCTGCGACATCGACACGCTTCAAAGCACCAGCGCCGTCGACATGCCGGCGATTATCGCGCACGCGAAAGAAAAGGGCGTCGGGATTTTCCTTTGGGTCGAAAGTCAGGACTTGCAGCTCTGCGGCGTCGAAAAGACGTTTGAGCAGTACGAAAAATGGGGCGTCGCGGGCTGTAAAATCGACCACATGAACGCGGACGATCAGGAAACCGTCAACTGGATTAACAATACGCTCGCGCTGGCGGCGAAATACCATCTGATGGTCAATTTCCACGGAATCTATAAGCCGACGGGAATTGAACGAACGTATCCCAACCTTGTAACAGTCGAAGCGGTTCGCGGAAATGAGATGGGCAAGTCTACGCTTGGTTCACAATTGAAAGACCGTAGTGAAGTTGGTACAGAGCGACCAGCGGGAGCGAATTTAGGTAACCGCGCGGCAGCGCGAACTAGGAGCGGCGCCACGCCGTCCGACAGCGCTCATACGGCAACGCTGCCCTTTACGCGGTATCTGTGCGGGTTCGGGGACTATACGCCCGGCGGCATGCTCAACCGTCAGCCGGAAAAGTATTCCAAAACGCGTCCGACGCAGGTTGTCGGCACCCGGGCGCACGAGCTGGCTCTGTGCGTTCTTTACGACAGCCCGATTACGACTCTTTGTGACACGCCGGAACATTACCGCGGCGCCGCGGGCGTTGAGATTCTCAAAAATCTGCCGACAGTCTGGGACGAAACAACGGCTCTGGACGGCGCGATTGGCGAGTTCTTCGTCCAAACCCGCCGAATCGGCTCTGTCTACTATGCTGCGGCAATAACCGACGCGAACGCCCGCCAGTACAAGCTCAATCTCTCGTTCCTCGCGCCGGGCAAGACGTATTCCGCCTTGCTTGTCAAAGACGTCCCGGACTCCGCCAAAGACGCCGAGAAAGCCGCTGTGGAAACGATCGACGTAACAGCCGACGATACGCTGACAATCGACATGGTTCGCAACGGCGGCTGGGTGGCGCGATTTACCGAAAAAGAATAAATCAGGCGAGCCGGGGTGCGTAGAGTCACCCGGGAAAAGACTCACGCGGAGTCGCGGAGTGGCGGAGAATGTTTGCGAAGTTACGCTTAGGCGAGTCGCGGGTGTTAACCCGTGGGTTTATTTTTTAACACGAAATACACGAAAAGAACGAAACAAACGAAAGGATTTTTTATAATAAAAATTTTCGTGAATTTCGCTTATTTCGTGTTTTTCGTGTTTAAAAAACTTTGGCGGACAGAAAACTCAAATTCTCAATGTTCTTTCTTCAGCGTTCTTACCCCAAACACGCCGCCTGCCAGCGACCGGGACGATGCGACGAATTTCAGCGTCGCTTTTGTCTTGCCGGCGGTGAGCTCTTGGGGGACGTCAAACGATCGGGTAAAGAACTGTCCGGGTTTGTCGTTGTTGAGTTCAATTACAGCAATCTCTTTGCCGTCCAGTTCCATTGTGAACTTTCGGACGTCGCCGCCCCAGAAGTCAAGCTGAATTTCGTTCTGCTGCGTTGGGTTGACGGCAACGTCATAAGAGAACCAGCCGCCGGCGTGACGATATTTCCGTCCGTTGTGCGTACCGGATTCCGAGTTCTCCGACTGGACGTTGTGGTCGCGTTCGGACTGCATTTCTCCCGGGGCGACGTAGTCCAGCGTTCTGGCTTTGAGCTCCTTCTCCGCCTGTTCACGCCGCTGGGTTTCCTTTTTGATCGCCTGCGCCTGTTCCGGCGTCATGCGGTCAAAGAAAATGCAGTTGCGCCGTTCGTGCAGAGCATAGAACGGAACGAAGGTCAGGGCGTCAGACGTAAACGCGCCGGGCTTGGCGGTGAAAAGCAACGCGTTATCTGACGACTGTACCAGCCAGTCCGCCGGGTCGTTGGACGAGGAGACGATAGCCGGGACGACGGGCGTCTGATCGCGGTCGCCCAAGTCGGCGGTGAGCAGGGCAGGACCGTAGAAAATCGCGATGCGGTTGGGGTTGTCCGGCATGGATTCCGTCCGCAGCGTCATGGGGAAGTCGACTGTTACACTTTTCGATTCGCCCGCCTTGAGCGCGACGGGGAACGTCTCAAACCCGCTCTTGCCCGTCCAGGACGGAATGCGAACCTTGCAGTCAAACTGGGCGTCTTGCTGGGCGGTAAAAGCAATCTTGACTTTGCCGGATGCCGGGTAGTCGGTTTTGATTTCCGCTTTGACCCCTTGTTCTTCCCACGTATACACGGACGGGATAAACAGGTTGACGTAGAGCGTCTTGTTGTCCGGCGTCTTCCAGTAAATGGCGCAGCCGTACTTGCCGGGGTTTTCCATGCCGGTTCCGAAACAGCAGGTAAAGGCGTCGTAGGGGGCTTCGTAAACTCGGGCGCTGCCGGGTTTGAAGTGAATAAAGTAACAGGTCAGCCCCGCCTGAAACCAGTCGTCGGGCGAAGCGTGATGGTTAATCGCGCCGAGGATGTGGTTGTACAGAGCGCGTTCGTAGTAGTCCATGTACTGCGGCTCGTTCGGATTCCATGCGAACAGATGCTCCGTCAGCTTGAGCATGTTGTACGTGTTACACGTTTCCGTCGGGTTGTCGAATCGATTGTTGAGCTTGTCTTCCGGACCGAAATGCTCGCGTGACGAGTTCCCGCCTGTTACATACGTATGATGTTTCACGACCGTGTTCCAGAAGAAGTCCGCCGCGGTTTTCCAGGACGTGTCGCCGGTGATTTCGTACGCCTTGGCGCAGCCCTGCGCTTTGGGAATCTGCGTGTTGGCGTGAATTCCCGGCAGGTTGTCCTGCTGCGCTTTCCAGGATGTAACAACCTCTTTGTGCTCGAACCGCAGAGCGAAATCGAGATATTTCTTCTCGCCGGTGATGGAATACAGTTCCAGAATCGGGGTCTGAATGCCGCCGAATTCCGTATGGAGCATCCGTTCAAATTGTTCCGGGGTCAGCGGGTCGAGAAATCGAATCAGCCAGTCGACGTGCTTTTTGGCGACTTCCAGCGCCAGCTTGTTGCCGCAGTATCGATAGGCGTCGAGAAGCCCTGCCAGAATTTTGTGCTGCGTATAGTACGGAACGATCCACGTCTTTCCCATGAGCGTTACGTCCCCGGCAGCAGTGCGTTCAAAGAGGTCTTTCCCATGGGGAATGGCGGCGACGTAACCCTCCCAACGCGGGTCGGTTCCAAACGCATTCTGAACTTGTGCCAAGCCCTCGACGGACTTGTCGACGCTGGCTTTGAGCTGCTCGTTTCCGGTGGCGGCGTACATCTTAGACGCTGCAGTTAGAAAATGCCCGAAGGAATGACCAGCCAGCGGGGTTTTCTTTTCCCAGCCGCCGTAAACCTCAGTTCCCGGCTTTGGGGGCAGCCCCGCTTCTGACCGGAATCGAACCAGAAACCGATCCGGTTCCAGAGAGAGCAAATACGCCTTTTCCAGATTCTGGACGTCTGCAAACACGCTGGGCGTGAGCCGAACGTTTTCCAGCGGCGCGGGTACGGCAGCCGGCGCAACTGCGTCCTGCTGTTTAATCGGCATCTTGCCGTCGATCCAGTCCGCCAACGCCAGCGGCGCTGTCACACAGAACGCCGCAATCAATAACCCAAACCGCGTTATAAATTGTCTCATGTCAAAAGCTCCTTCTCGGAAAGTTGGAATATAAACGTCGCCAGAGATCATACCCTCTTTGCGTTTCTCGATACCGTAATTTTAAAAGAATCGGAAACGAATGTCAATTCACTATTACGCAAAATTTCTTGTCTTTTTGCGTAAAGAAGGACTCGCCTGCTTGCAATTGGAAAGGGAATGGGGTAGAATAAACGTAGATGCATTGTCGAGAAGCGTAACTTCGTTCGCTGCGCTCACTCCGTTACCGCCTTTCATTTTATTATCCCTATGTTTACCTCACTTCAAGACTGTTTTGTTTTATCCAACGGCGTGAAAATTCCCTGCGTCGGGTTGGGTACGTTTAGAACGCCGGATGACGAGGTCGGCGCGAAAGCCGTCGAGTACGCTCTTCGCCGCGGGTATCGGCACGTCGATTCGGCAGAAGTCTACGCGAACGAGCCCGCCGTTGCAGAAGGGATTCGCCGTTCCGGGCTGGATCGTAAAGACGTCTTTCTGACTGGTAAGGTCTGGAACACTCATCAGGGATACGAGTCGACGCTGACGTCGGTCGCGGACTCGCTCAAACGGCTCAAGATGGATTATTTC
Organism: Thermoguttaceae bacterium; assembly: GCA_045651945.1. GTDB lineage: Bacteria > Planctomycetota > Planctomycetia > Pirellulales > Thermoguttaceae > RUG11551. The sequence goes on along the minus strand of JAZRTH010000265.1, from coordinate 653 downwards.
GACTTGCTGCTGATTCATTGGCCGGTTTCTGCGGGACATCAGCAGGACTGGGCGGAACTCAACCGGCAGACGTGGCGGGCGATGGAAAAGCTCTACGCCGACGGGGCTGTTCGAGCGCTGGGCGTGAGCAATTTCATGGACTACCATCTCGAACCGCTGCTGGAGTTCGCCAGCGTGGCGCCGATGGTCAATCAGATTGAGCTTCATCCCGCGTGCCCGCAAAAGAAGATTGTCGAGTTCTGCAAGGCGCATAACATCTTGCCGGAAGCGTGGGCGCCGCTGCAGCGCGGAGGGGTGTTTAACAACCCGGCGTTTGTCGCGATGGGAAAGAAGTACGGCAAGACGGCAGGGCAGGTCGCTCTGCGCTGGCTGTTACAAAACGGAATCTGTCCGCTGCCGAAATCGGTTACGCCGGCGCGAATCGACGAAAACGCCGACCTGTTCGACTTCGCCCTGACGGAATCCGACCTGGCTCAGCTCGACGCCGACGGCGTTTCCCCGACGGACAACTACCATCGCGACCCGCACACGACGGCGTTCTAAGGCGGGCCGGGGTGCGTAAGCCCCCGGAAAATCTCATGCGGAGATGCGGAGACAGGTGAACAAAACCGGGTTGCGTATGCGCCCGGAAAAACTCACGCGGAGATGCGGAG
>JAZRTH010000264.1:0-1306 GCA_045651945.1 Thermoguttaceae bacterium | reverse complement strand
CGTTGTTGAAAAAGACGATTTTCGGTCGACGCTATAATGACTGGGATGAACGGTTTCCGGAAATTGAAGTCATTGCTCTTGAAGAATTCAACGCCCTGCTGGCGAGAACAAAAGAACTCGGCTGCAAAGCCCCGTCCAAATTTCCGAAAGAGCTGATTAAGCTGCTGGACTACGATATCCGAATCGTGATGACCTGGCATGCAGACGACACCGATATCGATTTGCACGTTACAGAACCAACCGGCGAAACCGCATACTACGGTTATCCATTAACTAAAATCGGCGGGTTGGTCAGCGAGGATTTTATGGATGGATACGGTCCGGAAGAGTATCTCATTCGCCGCGCCGTTCCGGGGAAATACGTTGTCAAAGCGCATTACTTCGGTTCGTCCGCCGTCGAAATTCTGGGTGAAGTCTGCGTTCAGGCGGATATCTTCACCAATTTCGGGCGTCCCAATCAAACCATGCAGAGTTTGGACTTCTCCCTGAAAGACGAGGACGACGACCACGTTATGGGAGAAATCGAATTCAAGGAATAAGACGAAAAAACGCGGGCAATAACGCCCGCGTTCCATATTAAAATATGTGCAGTTGAAGGTTCTTCCGGGGGCTAACGCACCCGGCTCGCCATATTATTCCCACTCAATCGTTGCGGAGGGCTTTTTGCTGATGTCGTAAACGACGCGGTTGACGCCGTCGACTTCCGCCATGATGCGGTCTGCCATCGCTTCCAGCACTTCGTACGGGAAGTGAGTCCAGGTCGCCGTCATGAAGTCGATCGTATTGACCGAGCGAATAGCGACGGCGTTTTCGTACGTGCGTTCGCCGTCTTTGACGCCCACGGATTTAACGGGCAGGAGAACGGCAAACGTCTGTGACGTCTTTTCATCCCAGCCGGACTTTTTGAGTTCTTCCCGAACGATAGCGTCCGCTTCGCGAAGAATGTCGAGCTTCGCCTTGGTCAGTTCGCCCAGGCAGCGAACGCCCAAGCCCGGTCCCGGGAACGGCTGACGCTTGACCATGACGTCTGAAAGACCGAGGACGGCGCCGAGCTGGCGAACTTCATCTTTGAACAGGTCTTTGAGCGGTTCGACGAGCTCAAATTTGAGGTCGTCCGGCAACCCGCCGACGTTGTGATGGTGCTTGATAATCTTCGCGTTGCAGCCCGGAATTCCGCTTTCGATAATATCCGGGTAAATGGTTCCCTGCGCCAAAAACTGGGCGTCGCCGAGCTTTTTCGCCTCTTCCGCGAAGCAGTCGATAAACGCCTTGCCGATAATCTTGCGCTTTTGCTGCGGTTCTTCAA
>JAZRTH010000263.1:0-5868 GCA_045651945.1 Thermoguttaceae bacterium | reverse complement strand
TTTGTGTTGGGTGGGGGGACGCCTCACGCGAAGGTTTATTGTGAGAGGGGATCTTAGTCAGTACTGCTAAAACTTTGCGTGTTTTTCTCGCCGCCAGCCGCTTGGGTGGCTTCGTTATTTCATTTCGAATTGTTCAATCGTGAACTTGCCGACGGCGTTCATGATTCCGCCGAACTTGACAAACGGTTCGGACTCCATGTGCGCCTTCAAAGCGGCTTCGTCGCGCCACGTCTCGCAGAAAAACAGAATTCCGGGGCGGGTGCCGCTGACGAACACGTCGTAAGCGATGCAGCCGTCCTGTTTGTTCGATTCCGCAACGAGTTCTTTGGCGGCGGCGAGCGCTTCTTCGAGGCGTCCTTCCTGGGCTTGATAGAAACAGTTTATTCTAATCATTGTTATTCTCCTTTTTAAAGTTGCGAGTAAATGGAAGGCGGTAATGAAGCGACCAACGGGAGCGGAATTACGCATTCGCCGTCAGGCGAAGTATTGAATCGCTACGCGGTTCTTCCGGGGCTAACGCACCCCGGCTCGCCTAAAACCGTCTTTTAATAATTTATCGTCCTAACTCCTTTTCCAGCGCTCTTGCCAGCTGGTCCGGGCACGACGTTCCGTTATTGCATTGAATTCCCTTGAGCAGCGCGATAACTTCTTCGACTTTGCGTCCGACGACGAGCTTTGCAACGCCCTGCGTGTTGCCAGTGCAGCCGCCGATGAATCGGCACGCCGTTACAACGCCGTTTTCAACCTCGTATTCGATGCCGGTTGAACAGGTTCCGCGCGTTTGATAGTATTTCATTGTTACGTTCTCCTTTAAAAGTGCGTCCATCAACAGCCCCTTTTGCAGCGTTTGCCTTGGGCGCTTTAGACAAAAATAGTTTATTCCCTCTGTTGGATTATACTATAGATTTTGCAATCAGCAAGTAGACGATTACAATTATTTTTTGCCAGATTTTTGAAAAAATATTAAAAAATCCTTGACATTTAGTAACGGCGATGTATAATTATCGTATATACAAACGACGCAGTTTTTTGATAAAAGCGTTATTGCGTTAAATTAAAATCATGCGTCTGAAGAATTCTGGGGTTCCATGATTAAAGGAATTACTGAGATGTTTAATCCGAGATAATTTGCTTTTGTAATTGTTTTATCCGCACTGTCAATTTTTTCAAACGCGTATGCAGCAGCGGGGACTCAAAACTCTCCGGTCAAGACTTCCACGTCTGTTTCGCAACAAACTCAGCAGCCTGTACAGCAGGCTCCTGCTGATCCTGAAACAACTAAAACTTCCTGGCAAACGGTATATTCAGGTTGGGTTGCAGCGGCGCTGCTTCTAGCAATTGTTATCTGGATGATTTACAATGGCTGGGCAGCTAAAAAGACTCTTGGAAAGGTCGGAGAAGAACCGGAAGACGATTTGCCGGATATTCAGGATAAAAAGTTGCCGTATATCGGAAATCCGGAACTCATTCTGAATAACGAACGTTTTACTCCGGGATCAGAGTTGTATGCTGAAGCTCAAAAAATGGCGACTTGCAGAGCGGATCGTTTTTTGGATGAATTGGATAAGAAACTCGGATCAAATGTCAAGCCGGAAGATCCGATTGATCGCAATACGCTTCAATCAGTAGCCAATGCTCTTCAGCCTGAATTTGTAGACGACTTGTGCAAACCAGGTTCTTTTTGGATGCAAAAAATATATGGCGGCAATGAAGTTCCGGAATATCTTCCGCTTTACGTTCGCTGTCTGTTCAAGCCCATTCAGGTTCCGGAAGGATCTAAATTGAAACTGGAAGTTCCAGCAGCGGCTGTTGGTTTTTTGGCGGCTCTGGGCGCGGTTATTGGAGCTTGGCTTGTCAATGTTTTTGCCTGGACAAGCGGCATGAAGCAACCTGGCGACATAACGACGCTTGTCGGCGCGACGGTCGGCGCAGGTTTATTCTCCTGGTTGATATTCTGGGCGACAGCCAACGAAACGGTTCGTAAGACGCTGGAGGGCGCAGTAGGCATAACTGCCATCGTTGACGCATTTGTGACAGCTTCATCATTTTTTGTTAATCTCGGATATTTCTTTGGCATTAAAAAGCAAATACAGGGAGGTTTCCTTTACCGTCTGGCTCTTTATGCCGCCTGCTGGTTCGTTATCCATTTGATGAAGCGGCCTGTAGTATTTGATCGCCAGGAATATAAAAACAAGTTGGAAGCGCTGTATTTTGAACGCATACAATCAATCGTTCTTTTCCTTGCCAGCTGCAACAGCGTTTCCGAAAAAGATCACAAAGATTTAAATGAGGAGCAAAATCGCTTGGCGAATATCGTTGACGACCTGAAAGCTGAGCTTAAACGTCTTGAAATAATCAAAAATAGCATACCCTCAATAGTCCATCAAGTTCGCACTCTGTGGGATTTGGATATCCGAAACCTTGAGTCGCAATTATGTTCGATTGCACAGGAATTCGTAAATCTTCGTTTTGAACTTCCTGTTGACAAACCAATGAACTTTACAGAACAACTGAAAACAATTCCAAATCTGGACAAGGTTTTGGGCGTCGTCAAAAAGAGTAGACCTGACCCGCGCAGATTTAAATGGAGTGAAGAGGATATAGATCAGTTTCGTACATTTGGATTGATTTTTCCTGGAACAGAGGTTGTCGTATTAGATGAACCAGAGTTTCAGAATGGCGCATTGATTAAAAAGGGAAACGTTCAGTCAGCAGCCGACTACTTTGAACTCTAGCATAATCAGGATTTCAGAAAGGACTTTAACAATGAAAAAAAGAATTATTGCAATTGACTTTGGAACCTGCAATACATACCTGTCTCAGTCAAATCAAGGAGGTCCGGCAGAAGAGTTCAACATTTCTGTTGGCGGCAACTCTATTCATGGCACAAAATCAATTATTATGTATTGCACCAAGGGCGATTATGCAGGCAAACACAAGGTTGGTCTTGACGCATTGGATGCTTATTGTACGTCTTCCCCTGCAACAATACAGGAAAACGGTCTTCAGTTGGCGTCCTATTTCAAGCCGGACATTGAGTCTTCAGAACAAGCGCGACAGGATTCCATTTATTTTTTGAACAGTCTGCTGGTTACGGCTAACAAAAACAAATTGCAGATTGACCCATCAGAAACAGACATTTTCTTTGGCGTTCCCAGCGAGGCTTCTGAAGGCTATCGCTCCTGTCTACGCGACATTGCCGAGAAGGCAGGCTGGGGTAAAGTCCGTTTGTTGGACGAACCGTTTGGCGCATTGTTTTATGAAGTAGGCGATTCCGATGAGAAGACTCTTAAGAACCTGCTTCATGAAAACGTACTGGTTGTAGACTTTGGCGGCGGAACATGCGATTTCGTTATCTTGGAAAATGGCGACATTAAGCGCTCTTGGGGCGATATGCTCCTTGGCGGTCGTTTGTTTGACGACTTGTTTTATCAGTGGGTCATTGACTGTTCAAAAGATTCAGACGATCCTCTGACAGAAGAACGCCTCATGAAGAGAAACAAAGATTTCTATTTGAGAAGCGTCAAGTGCCAGGAATTGAAAGAAAAATTCTCTATTGCTATGGGCTATGATAAAAGTTGTCCATATAAAACATATTTTTGGGACCGATATGATTTGAAGCTAAAATGGGACGATTTTGTCCAACGAGCCAAGAATTACCATCCGTCTCAATCGTTTATGAATAAGACAGACTTGCCTTCAAACCTGGCAAAATCAAAGTTCAATCCTGAAGGAACGACGGATATTTTTAACTGGTTTGAGGAAGAGCTTCTCAAAGGCTTTTCGTTAAATGGCGTTCCAATTAACTCAATAGACAAAGTTCTCCTGGCTGGTGGAAGCAGCATGTGGCCTTTTGTTATTGATGCATGCGAACGAATCTTTGGAGAAGAAAAATTGCTTCGATGTGCAAATCCATTTGCCGCCATTTCCATGGGGCTGGTTAGGTATTGCAAGTTCAAAGACATGGCGATGGGCAAAAGTCAAACCATGGAGCAGGAAGCTAAAGAACAAAAAGAAAAACTTGTTCAAAGAATTTTTAATTTCAATTTGTCTGACAGCATTAATGACATGCTAAAGCAAAAAGCAGCTGATATCTTTGAGAAATACGCGATGCCGGAATTGAGAAATTTCGCAAAGAATGGCGGCATGCTTAAGAATTTAGAGCAGTCGTTAAGCTCGCTTCTTAACAGAAATCCAACAGAAATCAACAAAATTCTGTTTCCGGTATTCAAAAACATTGGCAATGAACTCAAATACACTTTGATAAATGATATTAAAAGCTGGTTTGAAAGTAAGGGTATTAATCCAAACGAATTGGATTTTGGTAATATCGATATTGATTTACCAGAGTTTACGCCAACCAGTATGGATGGAAATACTGGAGTTGCAACCAACATTGGAACGATGATTGCTGAAGTAATTGTCGCTACCATTATTTTGATTTTAATTAGCATGTCGTTTGCTTTTTGGCCGCTTTGGCTTATTATTGGGCCTATCCTGACAATTGGCGGCGCGGCTGCAGTTGAGAATTGGGCGCGAACTACTTCCTGGTCGCCCTCATGGGCAGCATGGTTGATCAGCGGCGATGTAATCCCAAAGTTGCGGGAAAAATTTAACGAATATTTTACCGTCAGCTTTTCTCAATCCTTTGCTGCGTTTAAACAGAATAACAAAGACAATATTGAACGTGCTGTTGACAGCGCTGTTGACCAGGCATTGGCTTTGTATCGGAAGGTTGCCAATATGGAACGAGGCACGCGAGCTGGCGGTTCTGCTGGCGATGCGTTTAATAAATAAGTCTGATAATATTCCGACATTTTAAAACTAATTCGTTTAAAATCGCCGTTATGAAAACTGACGGCGATTTTTTGTTTCTGTCCCTTGAATTATTTTGATTATGTGCGATAATACGCGATAGACAATAACTGTCGGTTTAATAACCTTCAACTCCGATTTATCTTTTGCCATGACCGTTATAAACGATTCCCCAATTATATGGTATATTCCCGGCTTGTATTCAGCGGACGATCCGCAGGAAAAAGCCGTTCAGCTGCTGCAAACGATTTACCCAAACGCAGAGGAAATTGTCAATGTCGTGTGGGAATGTCAAAACGGGGATAATATAAATCTGGATACCGTCGTTTCGTCAGGAGTTGAAAAGGCGTTTAAGGATTCAAATCCTTTGCGAGGGCTGCTGGAATTGGCTCTGGAAACAGTCGGTTCAATTTCAGACCGCTGGGAAAAAGCGTTAGACGACGTCGAACCAACGGCTCAATGGCTGGCAAACAGGATTGCCTGCGACCTGACGTCGAACCAGCGTCAGAAATTGATTTTGATAGGTCATTCTCTTGGCGGCAATATTGTCGTTCGAACGTTGGCGCATTTGTATCGTCAAAATTTGTCCATTAAAAGCGCGGTTTTGCTTGGCGCGGCTATCGAGAATATGAATAGAAGCATTCTCCTGGCAATGGGCGCAACCCAAAAGCCAATTTGTTCATTGGTCAACCCGGATGATACGGCTTTGAAAGTTTTTCAGACCGTTACAGGCTGTCGGGCGCTTGGAACAGGGTGCGATCTGAATTACGATCATTCAAAATTTCTGGAACGTTATACGTCCAACCATTTTGGACATTCGAGCTCTTTTTATTTGTCTCAATGGGCGGACGTTAATAACGTCAAGAAGGATTTTGACAACAATCCGCTTCAGTTGTTGGAAGGCGTTGCAAAATTTCTGGGTATAAACAAGAGCTTTGAATAAAACTGTTTCTATGAAGCAGGAACGTTTGAAAGTCCCGTTTTTTCGCGGCAGCAGCTTAAAAGCGAAGGAAATATATTAGATATATCTTCTCATATATGATCCGCCCCCCC
>JAZRTH010000262.1:0-1833 GCA_045651945.1 Thermoguttaceae bacterium | reverse complement strand
AAAAAATAGGGTGTTGGGGTTGCAATTGGTTGGTTGATCGGCGAGCCGGGAACGTCAGTTCCCGGGCAAGCGGCGCCTCGCCGTCGCTTAATGGGAGGAGTGAGGAGTTGACGCAAAGCGTGCATAACAAAACGACGAAGCGAAAAATTTTTTCGGAGTGCGAGAGCGGAGCTCTCGCTTTTTGAAAACGTCGAGAACAACGAAAAATGTTTCTACGTCGAAAACGCTAGAACTTCCGGATCGCGGGCGTATCGCCCGCTTAAATAAAATAAACCGCGAGCTTTCGCTCGCTTTATGAAAGCGAGAGCTTTGCTCTCGCACTCCGACAGAGCGGGGCGCCTCAAATCGTCCACGTTTCTTTGCCGATTTTGACTTCAATCTGGCGGTCAGGGGCAAGCGAAATTGACGTCTCGACGTCTGCGGGGTTCACGCCGGGGGCGACGGGAATGAGCGCGGTTGCGTAGCAGACGGCTGCATCGGCATCCTTCTTTTGGACGAACGCGAACGCAGGTCGGCGTTCTTTCTCCATATACCTGTTGGAAATCCAGCCTTCTTCTTCCGCATATGAGACGGTCGGCTGTTTCGCCTCGACGAGAATCAGGTTGGCGTGTCCGTCATGGAGCGTCGCAGCGGTAAATGTTTCGGGGTTCCATCGCCATTCGCCGGGGAGAAGCTGAAAATGCTGGCGAAGCTCTCCTGACGCCGTTCCGGACAGGACGTCCAGAATGACAAAGAACCGTCCGTTGACGAGGGTAAAGGTTCGTTCGTGGCGAAGCCCGTCGACCGGCTCGTTTGCCAGCGTGAGGGAGTCGATTCCCGGCGAGCCGTCTGCGTTAGGAACGGACTTCTGACTGAGTTTCTGACCGCGGGAGCGAATCGGTTTGTTGTCAAGCGACACAAGTTGATGAACCATCGGGGAGCGGAAGAACTGACGCCACGTCGGTTCGCCGGAGTAGTTGTAACAGCCGCTGTCGGACATGAGCCGTTCCCCGAACGCGGACAGTTCAAAGGACAGGTTGTCCGCCTGATTGTGTCCGAACCGGGTTGTATTGGAGTTCTTTACAACAATAAACCGGGCGGACAGAGACCAGTCCGAGCGGAGCGTATAGTACCCGGCGGCGGGCAGTTCCTGAAATCGGGAGTCGGGCGGCGTTCCCTCTTTCCCTTTGCTGGCAAAATAGCGCCAGTCGGGGCGGTCAAACAGCGGCAGGAACGGCTTGATCCAGGTTCGGTTAGAGTCCTTCTCGCCAGGCCAGGCGTCGCCAAAGACGGGAGACGTTCCGTCCGGATGACTCCAGACGACGACCGCGTTTATGGACTTTTCCAGATTGTCCATGAATTCCGGCGGGAACTCGACCGGCAGATTGAGCTGACGGCAGATTCGAACCAGCCGGGCGAACTGGGTCGGATAGGCTTTGTGATAGCTGGAGATGTATTCGTTAATCACGCCGTCTGAGAGCAGGACTTTGCTCTGGAACGACGCCATGAGGTTGGCTGCCAATACCAGTTCCTCGGCGCTGGCTTTTCGTTCCGGCAGCGCGGCGGCGGTAAAGAGAAGCCCTTCGACGTGGTAAATATCCCAGTTCCCAAGCGACGCTCGATTTTGGGCGGCAAGACAGCAGGCTTTGATTCTCTTGCAGTGAACGTCCATCGAGTAAATAATATCGACCATCAGCCGGCTGTCGAGCGACGGGGACTTTAGGAAGAACTCGAGCGTCGTCGACCACGCCGCCATCCGCGAAGCAGTGTCCAGCGACCGCCAGCTGGGGTGCTTGAAGGCGTTTTCCGGCTTGTGCATGTGGGCAATCCAGGAACGCATTTCAAACGCCCATT